>NZ_ADFP01000019.1 GCF_000177335.1 Pyramidobacter piscolens W5455 | reverse complement strand
GACTTTGGCCGCTGCCCGCGGCGCTGCGCGCCGACGGCACGATGGCCGAGATCGGCCTGATGGCCCAAGACGGCGAAAATCTGTTCTGCGTGCCCGAAGGCTTCGAAGACTGGCGGCGGCTCCGCGCGCTGTTCTGCTACGCTTCCGGCCTGAAGTGCCGCCTCGCCGTGAGACCGTGCCTGAACGAGCTGTGCGTTTCGGGGCAGATCAACGACGGCGACGCGGCCGACCGGCTGGGCATGAAAGGCGTCCCCGCCGTGGCCGAAGCCGTCGCCGTGGCGGCGGTTCTGACGCTGGCCGGCGAATGGGGCGTGCCGCTGCACGTGCGCGGCGTCAGCTGCCGCGCTTCGCTGGAAGCGATCCGCGCGGCGCGGGACGGCGGGCGGGACGTGACCTGCGACGTGCCCTTCATGAACCTGCTCTATACCGAAGACGAGTACGACGCGGCGTCCCTTGACGGCGCGCTCAAAGTCTGGCCGGTGCTGCGCGGCGCGGACGACCGCGCCGCGCTGTGGCAGGCGCTCGACGAAGGGCTGGTCGCGGCGGTCGTGAGCAACCACTGCGCGCGCAGCGCCGATCAGCTGAGCCTGCCCTTCGAGGAGATCCCCTTCGGCAGCGAGAAGCTGGACGGAGTTCTGCCCGCGCTGCTGAACGGCTGGGAGGCGCAGGGACGCCCCTGCGGCGTCGCCGCGCTGCTGGCGGCTCTCGGCGAAGGGCCGGCGAAAGTCCTCGGCCGTCCCGCCGCCGGGCACACGCTGCTGGTCTGCGCCGAGTCGGGCTGGCGGGCGTTTTACGAAAGCGAATGACCGCGGACGAAAAACGGCGCCGCGCGGCGGCGCGGACGGAGAAAAGAGGATGAGGCCTTTGAGAGAAAAAGCTTTTCTGGTGCTGCAAAACGGGCGCGTTTTTGCCGGAGAGCGCTTCGGCGCCGTCGGCGACGTGACGGCGGAGATCGTTTTCGCCACGGGCACGACCGGCTATCTGGAAACGCTCACCGACCCCAGCTATCACGGGGAGATCGTCGTGCAAACATTCCCGCTGATCGGCAACTGCGGCGTCATCCGCGAGGATTTCGAAAGCCCGCGCCCGCGGCTGAGCGCGTATGTCGTGCGCGAGCTGTGCGACGCTCCTTCGAACTTCCGCAGCGGCGGCAAACTTGACGATTATCTTCGGGAAAGCGGCGTGGCCGGACTTGCCGGAGTGGATACGCGCACGCTGACGCGTATCATCCGCGAACACGGCGCGATGAACGCCGCGATCTGCTCGCGTCTGCCCGAGGACGTGCCGGCTTTCGCGGCGGACTTGGCGAAACGGCGGCTGTCGAGCGACGTCTTCTCGGTGACCTGCGACAAGCCCTTTATCCTCAACCCCGACGGCACGCGCCACATTGTGCTCTGGGACTTCGGCTGCAAAGGCGGCATTGCCCGCGCGCTGACGGAGCGCGGCTGCCGCGTCACCGTGGTACCGGCGGGCACGGCGGCGGTGAAGATCCTTGCCCTGCGCCCCGACGGCGTGCTGCTGTCCAACGGTCCCGGCGATCCCGCCTCCTACCGCGGCATCGTCGAGAACGTCAACGCCGTGGCCGAGACGGGGCTGCCCATGTTCGGCATCTGCCTTGGCCATCAGATTCTGGCCCTGGCCCGCGGCGCGCGCACGGTGAAACTGAAGTACGGCCACCGCGGCGAGAACCAGCCCATGCGCGAAACGGCGACGGGGCGCCTGCTGATCACCAGCCAGAACCACGGTTACGCGGTGGAGAGCGACAGCGTTCCGGCGGAGAACCGTCTGAGCTACGTCAACGTGAACGACGGCACCTGCGAGGGCATCGACTACGGCGGCGTCAACGCGTTTTCCGTGCAGTTCCATCCCGAAGCCTGTGCCGGGCCGCAGGACGCGGCGTTCCTGTTCGACCGTTTTTTGAAAAATTGCGAGGAGGCCGTCCGCCATGCCGCTCGATAAAAAACTGAAACGGGTGATGATCATCGGTTCCGGTCCGATCGTGATCGGCCAGGCCGCCGAGTTCGATTATGCCGGCACCCAAGCCTGCCGGGCCCTGCGCGCGCTCGGCATCGAGGTGATCCTGGTCAACTCCAATCCCGCCACGATCATGACCGACAGCGACATCGCCGACAAGGTCTACATCGAACCGCTGACGGTAGAGATCCTGAAGCGTCTGGTCGAGAAGGAACGCCCCGACGGACTGCTCTCCACCATCGGCGGCCAGAACGGGCTGACCCTGTCCATGCAGCTGGCCCGGGACGGCTGGCTTGAGTCGAAGGGCGTCAGACTGCTGGGGGCGTCGCTGGACACGATCGAACGCGCCGAGGACCGCCAGCTTTTCAAGGACATGCTGGAGAAAATCGGCGAACCCGTGATCCCCTCGGCGATTGCGACTCGCGTGGACGAAGCCATGAACTTCGGCGCCAAAATCGGTTACCCCGTCATCATCCGCCCCTCCTTCACGCTGGGCGGCACCGGCGGAGGCATCGCTCACAACGCCGCGGAGATGGAGCAGCTCGCGCGCCGCGGCCTGGAAGTTTCGCCCGTGGGACAGATCCTCGTGGAACGCAGCGTCGCCGGCTGGAAAGAGATCGAGTTCGAAATGATGCGCGACGGCGACGACAACTGTATCGCCATCTGCTCCATGGAGAACCTCGATCCCGTAGGCGTGCACACCGGCGATTCCATCGTCGTGGCGCCGGCGCTGACGTTGGCCGATAAAGAGTACCAGCTGCTGCGCAGCGCGGCGCTCCGCATCGTGCGCGAGCTCGAGGTGCAGGGCGGCTGCAACGTGCAGTTCGCGCTCAATCCCGACAACTTCGAATATGCCGTGATCGAAGTCAACCCGCGCGTGTCGCGCTCTTCGGCTCTGGCCTCCAAGGCGACCGGTTACCCGATCGCCAAGGTCTCGGCGCAGATCGCCATGGGGCTGCGCCTTGACGAGATCCCCAACGCCGTCACCGGCAAGACGTCGGCTTTCTTCGAGCCGGCGCTGGACTACGTGGTGGTGAAGATGCCGCGCTGGCCCTTCGACAAGTTCAGCAGCGCCACGCGCACGCTGGGACCGCAAATGAAAGCCACCGGCGAGGTGATGGCGATGGCGCCGACCTTCGAGGAAGCGTTGCTCAAATCGCTGCGCGGCGCCGAGATCGGCATGGATTCGCCGCGTCTCGCTTCCCTGAAGGGACTCGGCGACGATCAGGTCGAGGCCTGCCTGCAAGAGCCTACCGACCAGCGGCTGTCCGTCGTGTACGAGGCCTTGGGCCGCGGCGTTTCGGTCGATCATGTCCACGACGTGACGAAGATCGACCGCTGGTTCCTCTGGAAACTGAAAAAAATCCTTGCCGTTGAGAGCGCTTTGCAGAAGTGCGGCGGCTCATTGACCGAGGATCTGTACGCCGGCGCCAAGGCGGTGGGCTTCCTCGACCGCACGATCGAGAAGCTTTCGGGCGCGAAAGTGGAAAAACATCAGGCGCCGGTCTACCGCATGGTCGATACCTGCGCCGCCGAATTTGCCGCCGAAACGCCTTACTTTTACGCCGCCGCCCCGGTTTCGGGCAGCGAAGACGAAGCGGCCGGATTCATCGCCCATCGTGACGGCCTCACGACCTCCAAAGGGACCGTCGTCGTTCTCGGCAGCGGGCCGATCCGTATCGGCCAGGGCATCGAGTTCGACTACGCCGCCGTGCACTGCGTGTGGGCGCTGAAGCGCCTGGGGTACACGGTCGTGATGATCAACAACAATCCCGAGACGGTCAGCACCGATTTCGACACGGCCGACCGCCTTTACTTCGAACCGCTCACGCCGGAGGACGTGATGGACATCATCCGTCTGGAAAGGCCTCTCGGCGTGGTCGTGGCCTTTGGCGGGCAGACTGCCATCAAGCTGACGAAATCCCTCAGCGAAAACGGCGTCGCCATCCTCGGCACCAGCGCCGACGCCATCGACGCCGCCGAGGACCGCGAGCGCTTCGACGCGATTCTGAACCGCTGCGGCATCGCCCGCCCCAGGGGGCATGGCGTGGAAACGCTGGAGCAGGCGCTCGACGCCGCCCGCGACATCGGCTACCCCGTGCTCGTGCGCCCGTCCTACGTGCTGGGCGGCCAGAACATGATCATCGCTTACGACGACGAGAGCGTCAGCAATTACATGCGGCGCCTTCTCGCCATCGGGACCGATGGCCCCGTGCTGATCGACAAATACCTCGAAGGCACCGAGGTGGAAGTCGACGCCGTTTGCGACGGGACCGACGTGCTGATTCCCGGCATCATGGAACACATCGAGCGCGCCGGAGTCCATTCCGGCGACAGCATCGCCGCCTATCCGGCCTGGAACCTTTCTGGCCCCGTCACAGAAAAGTTGGTGGAGAGCACAGCCCGCATCGCCCTCGAACTGGGCGTGAAGGGACTGGTCAACATCCAGTACGTGATCTACAACAACCAAGTTTACGTGATCGAGAGCAACCCCCGCGCCAGCCGCACGATCCCTTACATCAGCAAAGTCACCGGGCTGCCGCTGGTGGATATCGCCACGCAGGTGATGCTCGTCACGCTGACGCCCGACGCGCCGAAGCTGCGCGACCTGCCCTGCGGCACGGGCCTGTACCGACCCAGCCCTTACTGCGCCGTCAAGGTGCCCGTGTTCTCCTTCGAAAAGCTGAGCGGCGCCGATGTGCAGCTGGGGCCGGAGATGAAGTCCACCGGCGAAGTGCTCGGCGTGGGAAAAAATCTCGAGGAGGCCCTGTACAAAGGATTGATCGCGGCCGGTTACGCCGTGCGCCATCACGAACCGGGCGGCGTGCTGATCAGCGTGCAGGACCGCGACAAGCCGGAGATCGTGGAACTGGCCCGTCGCCTCGCTTCGCTGGGCTGCCGCCTTTACACCACCGGCGGCACCGCCGAGTACCTGAAAAGCCGTGGCATTCGCAGCGCCTCGGTGGGCAAGATCAGCCAGGGCAACCGCGATATTCCTTATCTGCTCGATCAGGGACGCGTGCAGTACGTGCTCTCGACCAGCTCGCCCGACAGCAGCGAGCGCGCCGACGCTCAGGTGCTGCGCAGCAAGGCCATCGAGCGCCGCGCCGCCTGCATGACCAGCCTCGACACGGCCCGCGCTCTCGTAGACTGTATGGTCAGCGGTTACGACGAGGGCAACGTGGAGCTCGTCGACATGGCCCATTTGCCGGATCGCAAACGTCCCGTCCGTTTTGTCAAGATGCATTGCGGCGGCAACGAATATATCTATGTCGATGCAATCCGCCAGAGCGTCGCCGAGCCGGCCAGCCTCAGCGTGGCCCTGTGCGGGCGACGGCGCAGCGTCGGCGGCGATGGCCTTGTGATCGTCGCCCCGCCCCGGGGAAAAGCCGACGCGCGCATGACCCTTTACGATGCCGACGGCACGCGCGCCCGCATCGGCGGCAACGCGCTGCGCGGCGTAGGCAAATATCTTTACGAGAAACTGGACGTGAAGAAAAAAGATCTGTCGATCGAAACCGACGACGGCGTCAAGGCGCTTCGCCTTTACGACCGCGACGGCGAGATCTACAGCGTCGAGGCGCTGATCGGCCGACCCGATTTCGACCCCGCGCGCGTGCCCGTCACGCTCAACGCCGACGGCCGGCCCGTGGTCAGTCAGTACTATTCCTGCGGCGGGTTCGATGACCAGATTACCTGCCTGTCGCTGGGCGACCCGCAGTGCGTGATTCTGACCGACGACTGCGACGGCGCGGAACTGAACGTGGAAGGCCCGTTGATGGAGCGCGCGGAGATATTTCCGGAAGGGACCAACGTCAGCTGCGTCAGCGTTGCCGACCGCCACACGCTGCGGGTGCGCACATGGGAGCGCCGCATCGGCGAAACCATGAGCTGCGGCACCTCGGTCTGCGCCGCGGCCGTCGTCGCGGCCAGGCTGGGGTTGGTAGACGAAGGCGAGATCTCCGTGAAGACGGCGGGGGGGCTGCTGGTCGTCCGGCTCGCGCCTGAAGGGATATTCCTGATCGGCGGCGTGGACTGCGATTTTGAGGGTGTCATCGAGATGTAGGCCGCGGCAGGACGACATAGGGGTTTCGGCGCCAGGCCGAAACCCCTATGTCGTATGCGCGGTGAAATTCAACCGATGAAGTGCGTCCAAACGTGTTCCTCGTAGGCCGGCGCGGGAATGCCGGCCTTCTGCCCGGCTTCGATGGAACGGAGCATCCAGGCCATGTTGACCCCCAGCGTGCGCATGGTCTGAAGTCCCTCGGCGTCCTGGCGCACGTCGTCGGGCGTGAAGCCGTGCACTTGGTTCCAGTACTGCGAACCGACAACGAACATGTTGCTGATCAGAAAGTACTGATTGAGCCGCTCGAACGAGGCTGTGGATCCGCCGCGCCGGCAGGACACCACGGCCGCCCCCAGCTTGCCGGCCATGCGGTCGCCGCCGGCGTAGAAAAGGCGGTCGAGAAACGAACACAGGCGTCCCGTCGCCCCGGAATAGTAGACCGGCGAGCCGGCCACGATGGCGCCGTAATCGTCGAGCTGATCCAGCACTTCGTTGACCTGGTCGCCGAAGACGCAGAGTCCCGTCGCTTCGCAGCGGCCGCAGGAGGTACAGTCCTGCATGGGCTTTGTCCCCAGCCAAAGCAGGTCGCCGGCGACGCCCGCGCCGTCCAACGCCTTTTGCAGTTCGGCCAGCGCGGTGAAAGTGCAACCTTCCCGATGCGGGCTGCCGTTGATTAAAAGCGCTTTTTTCATATGAAATCCCCCCATGGAATAGATTCTCCACCGGAATTGTACCACGCTTCGCCTTCCGTCGTTTTCCCGCGGGCGCACAGACGGAAAGGGAAAATAAGCAAAATCGTGTGCTGGATATTTTAAGAAAATTAGATATAATGTAAGAGAACATCACTGTGAAGGAGGCCCGCTCATGGCCAGAAAAGGAGTAATTCTCGCGGCCGGTCTCGGCACCAGGCTCCATCCCATGACTTTAGCCGTGAATAAACAGCTTATCCCCGTTTATGACAAACCGATGATCTATTATGCGATCTGGGTGCTGATCAAGGCGGGGGTGCGCGACATCATGCTCGTCACGTCCGAAGTCGACAAAAACAGTTTCGAACGGCTGCTCGGCGACGGCTCCCGTTTCGGCATCCATATGCATTACACGGTTCAATACGTGCCCAACGGTCTGGTCGACGCGTTTGTCCAGACGGAGGATTTTATCGCCGGCGATCCCTGCGTGCTGATCCTCGGCGACAACATCTTCTACGGTTCCGGGTTCCCCGCCATGCTCAGCAAGGCGTCCGCGCAGATGGAGGGTGCCACCGTTTTCGGCGCCAACGTGCCCGATCCGGAACGTTTCGGCGTCGCTTCTTTCAACGAAGAAGGCAAGGTCCTGACGCTCGAGGAAAAGCCTGTACATCCCAAATCGAACTGCGCCGTCGTCGGCCTGTATTTCTTCGACGGCAAGGTCATGCAGTACGCCCACGAGCTGCGCCGGCAGATCCCGGCTGACAAGGAAGTGTCGATCACCGACGTGAATCGCGTTTACATGGAGCAGGGCAAGCTCGACTTGCAGGTGTTCCCGCAGGGATTTGCGTGGCTCGACTCCGGCACGTACGACAGTCTGCTGGAGGCGTCCAATTACGTGGCGCGCGTCGAGCGCGAGCAGGGGCACATGATCTGCTGTCCCGAGGAGGCGGCTTACAGCGCCGGATTTCTCGCTCTCGAAAAGCTGCGCGAGTACGGCGAGGCGGACAAAAACAACAATTACGGCCGCTATCTGACGAAGCTTTACCATCAGTTCAAGAAGTGATTTCCGCTGGCAAAAACAAAGGCGGGGAGGAATGTTCCATGTGGAACATTCCTCCCCGCCTTTGTCTATGCGCCGCAGCGGCCGGACGCGGAAAACTTGCGGTCAGTCGGTCATCAGACGCAAGACGAGCCTGGCCGTGTCTTCGAGATTTTTGACGGTGATCGTTTCGTTGACGGTGTGCACGTCTGTCATGCCGGTGCCGAGCACGACGGGCGTGATGCCGGAAAGCGCCATCACGTTGGCGTCGCTGCCGCCGCCTCCGTCGACGCGGCGGACCGGGCAGCCGATCGCCTCGCAGGCCGCGCGCAGGCGCTTCATCAGCGGATGATCGTCGGGGCACGCGAAGCTGACGTAGGTCGTCTTCAGCTCGCAGTCGAGCGTGGCGCCAAGTTCGTCGCAGGCTTTCCGCAGGCAGTCGCGCATGTGCGCGGCCTGGGCGTTGAGCTTGTCGAGGTTGCGGCTGCGGACTTCGGCGATAATTTCGGCTTTGGCGGGAACGATGTTGGTCGCGCTTTCGGATTTGAACGTGCCGATGTTGCAGGTCGTCTCCCCGTCGACGCGCAGCAGGTTCATGGCCGCGACGCCGCGGGCGGCCGCCTGGATGGCGCTGATGCCTTTTTCCGGCGCCAGGCCGGCGTGGGCGCTGCGCCCCGTGACGACGGCGTGCAGCTTGATCTGGCCCGGCGCGTTGGGGACAATCGTGCCGACGTCGCCGGCGCCGTCGAGGACCACGGCTTCCTTGCCTTTGACCTGGCTGAAATTGAAGTTCTTGGCGCCCAGCAGGCCCTGTTCCTCGCCGATGGTGACGACGATCTCGAAGTCGTGGCAGGGCAGCCCTTTTTCGCGGACGACGGTCAGCGCCTCGACGATGCCGGCGATGCCCGCCTTGTCGTCGGCGGCGAGGATCGTGTCGCCGCCGCTGGAAATGACGCCGTCTTTGACGACGGGGGCGACGCCTTTCCCCGGCGCGACGGTGTCCATGTGGCACGAGTAGATCAGCGGCTCGCCGGGCAGCGTGCCCTTGTAAAAGGCGTAAATGTTGTTGCCGGTGGAGCCGGTTTTGCTCCCGGCGTCGTCGGTGCGTACCTCGCAGCCGAGGGCTTTGAGGTCGGCGACGAGCCGCTCTTCCATGGCGCCTTCGTCGAAGCTTTCGCTGTCGGTCCGCGCGTAGGCGCAGAAGTTCTTTACCAGTCGTTCGCTGTCGATCATGATTTTCTCTCCTCTTTCGATTCTGCAAGCGCAAGGGCCTGGATGATTCCGTCCCGGGCGGATCGGTCCATGGCGGACTGCTCCGGCTGAGAATGATACCACTTTTTCAGGTCGCCGTAAGCGACGGCGCTGACGCCGCCCTCAAGGCTGAGGCGGGGGGAGTCGAACGGGTCGGCGAAAACGGCCAGCGGCCGCGCCGTTGCGGCGAGCCCCTGTTCCTCCAACTGGGCGGTCAGCGCTGCCGCGGCCGAACGCGCTTCCGTCAGCGGATTGGGGATGCGGCGCGTTTCGTTGTTGTCCTCGACTCTCCACTCCGGGCTTCCCGCGCTGCCGAAAACCCTGATTCCCCAGCCGATGCAGCGCAGCGCGAAGATCCCGCGCGACGAGACCAGGAGGAGGTCGGCTTTTCCTCCCGGCACGGCAAACCGGCCGGCATCCAAGACGGCGCCGTCTTTCTTGCAGAGCCTGCGCAGCTTTTTGCCGACGCGTTTCGCCGCGGCGGCATCATGGCGCTTTGTGCCGATGCGCTTCGCCAGAAAAACGAACGCGAGAGCGCCGGCCGCCATGAAAAAGAAAAACCACGCATAGTCCGAAACGGAATGCAGTTTCCAAAGGCGCAGATTCATGCCCAAAAAATTGATTCCCATGAGACCGGCCCCTCTCCTGCGAGTAAGATTTCAACCTGAAATTTCGGGATCTCCGCTATTGTAGCACAGCCGCTTGATAAAGCATGCGGAAATTTTTATTGTAGTTTCGTATCCTCGTGTGATATAATTTCCAAAAGCAAGCCCAAGATCGGGTTCATCGGCGCTGGGAGCTCGAGAGGGGCCTGTGCGGCGTTATCAATCACTTTTATCTTTTTGAGGGGGGTCAAAGAAACATGACTGACACTGCAGTAGCGAAGAGATCGTGGGTAGACCGCTTTTTGGACGGCATCGAGCGCGTGTGCAACAAATTGCCGCCGCCGGCCATCCTGTTCTGCTGGCTCTTCCTGATCGTCGCCGTGATCGGCGCCATCTTCACCGTGACGGATTTCTCGATGATCAATCCGGCCATTTCGGATCCCGCCAAGGCGGTCGTGAAATCCCAGAATCTTTTCTCCGCCACCGGACTTCAGTGGCTTCTCGACAACATGGTCAAGAACTTCACCGGCTTCGCGCCGCTGGGGCTCGTCATCACCATGACGCTCGCCATTGGCATGTGCGAGGAGTCCGGCCTGCTTTTGGCCATGCTCAGCAAGTGCATGAGAAACGTTCCGCCCGCTCTGGTGCCCTTCGTGATCGCGTTCCTTGGCACCGTCGGCAACATTGCTTCCGACACCGCCATGGTCGTGATCCCGCCGATGGCCGCCATCGTTTACATGGGCGTGGGCAAGCATCCCGTCGTCGGCATGATCAACGGTTACGCCGGCGCCCAGGCCGGGTTCACCGCTAACCTGATGATCGCCGGCACCGACTCCCTGCTTCAGGGGCTGACCAATCAGGCCATCAAAGGCTTTATCCCCGACAGCACGTTCACGGTCGACGTGACCTGCAACTGGTTCTTCCTGATCGCCTCCACGTTCCTCTGCACTCTCGTTATCGGCGGCGTCTGCACCTGGCTCGTCGAGCCCCGCTTCGGCAAGTACGAGGGCGGCGCCGACGACGCCAAGATCGAAGAGCTGACCGACAACCAGAAAAAGGGACTGCGCCGTGCCGGATGGGTGGCGCTGGCTTACGTTGCGTTGCTGGTCCTCGGCTTCTTCTTCGGCCCGCTGGCCAAGATCATGCCCGACGGCAGCCGCGCCTTTGTCGGTTCGCCCATGCTCAAGGGGCTGATCCCGCTTCTGTTTTTCTTCTTCGCGCTGCCGGGCATCGTGTACGGTTATTCCGCCGGCACGATCAAGAACAGCGGCGACCTCAACAAAGGCATGGTCAAGCAGGCCGCGGCCATGGGCGGCTACGTCGTGTTCTGTTTCTTCGCCGGACAATTCAACATGCTGTTCAACTGGACCAAGCTGGGCACCATGCTCGCCATCGGCGGCGCCGATTTCCTCAAGGGCATCGGCTTCACGGGGACGTCCATGTGCGTCGCCTTCATTTTGCTGGCGATGGTCGTCAATCTTTTCGTCGCCTCCGGCTCGGCCAAGTGGGCCATCTTCGCTCCCATCTTCGTGCCCATGTTCATGCTACTCGGCTACCATCCCGGATTCACCCAGCTGCTGTACCGGCTCGGCGACTCTCCCACCAACTGCTTCACGCCGATGAGTCCCTATATCTGGATGGTCCTGAGCGTCGCGCAGGCCAAATACATGAAGGACATCAAGATCGGCACGCTCGTGGCCAATCTCGTGCCGATCGCGTTCTTCATGCAGATCGCCTGGATCGTCTTCTTCATCGTTTGGGATTACTTCGGGCTGCCGATCGGCCCCGGCGTCTACGCCACGCTGCCCGCCGGCGTCCTGCCGCCGATGTAGAGATTCCCGTCGTCCCCTCGACGACGATTCATGATTCCGGCCTGGAAACGCGGCGCCGCCTTTTTCGGCGGCGCCGCGTTTTTTGCGGCCCTCACGAACTTGCGGCGTTACGAGGCGAATCTTTGGAGGCGCTTCGAATCACCGCGTTGCCAGTGAAGTTTCTTTGATTGAAAATGCGCATTATTCAGGTTTTATCATTTTAGTTATTGCGTTTCCTCAGGAGGGTATGATATTATACATACTAAGTAAATGAGAACTCCGGGACAAAAGGACGCCGGAGGGTGAAATTTTTGCTCCACCGTCGGGTGTTGCGCGATTTTCTGCGGATATGGAACGTTATCGCCATGATTGATAGTTATTGTTCTTTTGGGATGGAATTAAAATCTCCCAAAAGTGCTAAAGTATGATAAAATAACTTTCATGTGGACAGGCGCTTCCGGCTGGCCGTCGGCGCACTTCTTACGAAGAGTTTGGGAGACGAACATGAAAACAGGCAAGAATGCCCGCGTCATGCTTCTATCGCAGAAGCTCATGCTGGGCAGCGTCATTCTTGTGTTTCTAGCGATCGGTTTTACGATCGTGATGGTCCTGCGCCTCAATCTGAAGCTTCAAAGCCACCGGACCGAGACGACGCTGCACGACCTGGGCGAGATGGTTGCCGCCAATCCGCTGGTCATTCAGGCTTTCAAGGAAGACCAGAGCAGCGAGGAATTGATCCTTTATCTGGACAATCTCATCAAAGGACTGCGCGACGTCGACGTGATCACGTTGGCGGACATGCGTCTCCGGCGTTTGTACCACGTGAACCGTTCCCGCATCGGCGAGAATTTCGTCGGTGGTGACGAAGAGCGGGTGCTGAGGGGAGAACGCTACTTTTCCCGCGCCGTCGGCTCGCTGGGCGACCAAAAACGCTATTTCGTACCGGTTTTCGACGCGGAGACGCAGAAAGAGATCGGTTTCATTGTGGTCGCCTCGCTGATGACCAACATCGCCTCGCAGCGCCGGGAGATCTACGAAGCGCACTTCCGCACGTTCCTGCTGATCTTGGCGACCGGCCTGCTGGCGGCGTGGCTGACGGCCCGCGGCATCAAAAAAACGCTGCTGGGGTACGAGCCGGAACAGCTGTCGAAGTTCTTCCTCGAACGCGACGAAGTCTTGAATTCGCTGGAGGAGGGGATCGTGGCCGTCGATGCGGCCGGCTATATTACGCTGGTCAACAAGGCGGCCGGGACGATGCTCCACATCGCTCCTGAGGATCTGCGCGTCCGGCTCCTCGACGACATTTACCCGCAGATCCGCATCGGCGAAACGTTGGCGTCGGGGGAGCCGCTGTATAACAGCGGCATTATCCTGGGCGACGTCAATATTCTCTGCAACCGCATCCCCATCAGGGAAAACGGGACGCTTCTCGGGGCGGTGGCCATTTTGCGCAACCGTACCGAACTGACCCGCATGGCGGAAGAGCTGACCGGCGTCAACCACATGATCGACGCGCTGCGCAGCAACAGCCACGAGTTCATGAACAAGATGCAGGTGATCCTCGGCCTGCTGCGTATCGGCGAGCCGGAGGAAGCCGAGCGCTACATTACCGGGATCGCCCGGGAACAGTCGGATGTCATCGCGGCGGTCCTGCAGAAGATTCGCAACAAAAATTTGGGAGCCCTGCTCCTTGGCAAAATGTCTCACTGCCGGGAGCTGGATATAGAGTTCAATCTGGTCGGTTCCAGCTCAGTTCCGGCAGTCAGCCAGTTCCTGTCCGGCGACGCTTTTGTAACGCTGGTCGGCAACCTTGTCGAGAACGCCATCGAAGCGGTCAACTCTAAGGCCAAGGGCGAAGGCGACCGTGAGGTGTCTCTGTTAATTCACGAAGATGAGCGAAGCCTGATGGTTACGGTTGACGATACGGGCGAGGGCATGACACCGGAAGAGATTGAGCACGTAAGGCAAGGCGGTTATAGTTCCAAGGGCCGGCATCGCGGCACGGGAATGAGGCTGATTCGTTCCGTGCTTGAGTCGAACGGCGGAGAAATGCAGATAGATTCAGAGAAAGGTGCAGGCACATCCATCACGGTGTGTTTCACCAGGGAGGGAAAACTGTGATTAAGACGATTATTGTTGAAGACGACCCGATGGTTGCGCAGATCAACCGGCGCTATCTTGACACGGCCAACGACATCCAAGTGGCCGCGGTTTTTGATAACGGCAAGGATGCTCTGGCGTATATCGAAGACGAAGAACCCGATTTGATCATCCTCGACGTATACATGCCGGTGATGAACGGCTTGGAACTTCTTCGCGAGATCCGCAAGGCCGATATCCAGTCCGACGTGATCATGGTCACGGCGGCCAACGACGTGAAGAACGTCGAGGAAGCCCTGCGCCTCGGCATTGTGGATTATCTGGTCAAACCCTTCGAGTATGAGCGCTTTATGGAGGCTATCGAAAAGTACCGCAAAAAGGCGCACGTGCTGAAAGACGCTTCGACGCTGAATCAGGACGCCATCGACGCGCTCGTCAGCGTAGGCGCGCCTCAGCCGCAAGCCCCCGCGCGCGATCTGAAGAAAGGCCTTCAGCAGCGCACGCTGGACATGATCCGCTCGCATCTCGACAAGATGAAAGGCGAGACCTGCACCTGCGACACGCTGGCCGGCGTGGTCGGCTTGTCCAAAGTGACGGTGCGCCGCTATCTGAACTACCTTGCCGAGATCGGTGAGATCGACAGCTCCGTCGACTATGAGACCGGCGGGCGTCCCTGCATCAAATACTTTATCCGCCCCGACAGCGTCGAGAAGAAGGATGAGGCGGCGGAAGAAAACGGTTCGGACGGAGAAGAGAAGAAATAGCGTTTTCGATTTTTCCTCCTGCGTGATGGAACCTTCTGCGGTTCTTGCCAAACAAGGCCGCAGAAGGAGATTTCGTGTGGCTCGATTCAATGAAGAGATTGGCAGGCTCCGCGGGGAACGTTCGGTAAGAGAACCCCGCGAGAGTCTTTGTTGTGTTGGGAAAAACCGCATCTGATACTATTTCTTGATAAAAAGCATGAACATAGTTTACTGGGCGCGGCGAGGGAGTTCAGCCGCTCGGAACTTCCTCGACTGCTGCGCAGTCTGCGCCGCTCGCTTTGTGAATTTCCATGCAGCGCCCTTATGCTCGGCTTTTTGATGAAGAAATAGCATGAAGACGGCTTGAAAGAGGCCGTCGTCTTTTTGTGCTTATCGTCGCCGGCTTGGCGCACGAACAGACGAAAATGGCCGCACACATGGGCCCCGGCGGCGCGAACGTGCGCCGCCGGGGCCCATGTGTGCGGCGCGTGCGAGACCGCCGCGCTGGACAGTCGAAAACCTCGCCGCAGCCTCGGCGATGATGCAAGGATGAAGACGGCGCCGCCTGCCGGCGGAATTAGGCAAACAGCGGGCGCGGCTATAGCGTCGTCTCGCGGTGGGAAGCGTCGAGAAAATCGATCTTCACGTCGCGGCAGCCGAAGATGCGAGCGCAGCAATCGGCCAGTTCGCGGCGGGCGGCGAAGATCGCCTCTTTGTTCGCGGAGGCGAAGCCGTCGATGGGGAAGAAGATGTCCTTGGACTGCGGGCCGATCTTGCCCAGTTCGCTTTGCCGCCAGATCCAGCGGCGCGTGCGAATGTTCCGGCCGACCGCGTAGACTGGTTCGCCGGCGGGCACGGGCTCTGCCTTGGCTTCGCCGAAGGGGACGAAGCGGTCGCCCTCGCGCGCGAAGCGCACTTCTATGTCGCCGTCCATCCGGCCGATGTCGTGAGCTCCCATGGGCAATGCGTGTCTGAGCGAAAGCGCGTTGCCGAGATCGACGATGGGATTGATGCGCGGCAGTCCCTTGCCCTTGCCGACGCGGGTGAACATGGCTTCGATGGAACTCATGAATTTATTGGGATTGAGCTCCAGCGCCTGAAAGGCCTGACGATAAGGCAGGATGGCTGGTTCGTCCTTGATTTTTCGTCCTTCGTAGCGGGCCGCGGCAGCGGCGACAGCCTCCTCGAGCATCGCCTCGATCCGCGGGTAAACAGCCGCGTTGTCGATGTTTCTGGCGACCACGACGCCAAAGCAGACGTCGGGAAGTTTCTCGAAAAATTGGGGCGCGACGACGAATTTCATGGGAACATCCCTCCTCAGTGTCGCTTTTCAGCCGATTATACGGATTTTGCCGGAAGAACTCAAGTTCCCGCCCCGTGAGAGGCGCTGCGGGAACGTCTTCCGCGCTTGAATCCGGTTCCGTTCGCGGCTGGCGCTTCATGATGAGCTGGCGCGCCCCTCGTTCCGCGCCTCCGCCTTATCACTCCTGATACCGCTTTCCGATGGGGCGGTCGCGCCGCACGAAACATGCGGCACGCGATTTCATGCAGTTTTCGACGCGCCTCCGGCGCTATGAAGAGGCGGAAGTTCATCGCTCTTTTTAACGAAAACGAGTATGAGCCGCCGGTAAAAAGGCGCTTTCCCCGTTTGCGCGGGAAAGCGCCTTTTCTGCGCGCGGAAGGGGCGGGAGCGTCGCGGCAGCGGTGATATAATGAGGCAAGTTTTCAACTTTATGTGCCGACGGAGGCGTACTTGATGAACTCAGCGGACCGGTACCGGAATACCTGTCAGGTTTCTTGGGAGCAGCTTCAGCGCGACTGCCGCGCGCTGGCGTGGAAACCGATCGACGCGAAATGGGAGCGTGTCGTCGGCATCGCCCGCGGCGGGGAATCATGGAAGTGAAGCGCGGCCGTCTTTTCGACCTGTCGCGGCGCTGCGCGTCCGACGGCGGCGAACTCTTCGACGAACTGGCGGCCGGTCGGGGCTGTCGCGTCGAGCGCATCGTCTCCGTCGGGCAGGCCACGCCCGAGGGCGAGTGGTACGACCAGGACGGCGACGAATGGGTGGCGCTGCTGCAGGGAGAAGCGCGCCTGCTCTGGGACAATGGCGACGAGAGCCCGTTGGCTCCGGGCGACTGGCTTCTGATCCCCGCCCATGTCCGACACCGCGTCGTGCACACGAGCGCCGAACCGCCCTGCGTGTGGATCGCGGTTCATTTTCGGCGCTGAGAATCTTCCCGGGATAAATGTTCCACGTAGAACATTTTTCATGAAAAGATGCCTTGGAGATTCTCCGAACGCCCCGCCGGGATCTTTCCCGCGCCGTTCCGCCTCGTGCGGGTTTTGTGAAAAGAGCCTCTTCCCAGATTCGCGATCTGCGGTATAATATTTGCTTTATAGAAGCTGTGATTTCGCGCGCGGCGGTTCGCGAAGCCGCGTCGCTAAAATTTTTCGATGCGCAGGAGGTACGGATCGATGTCCGAATCTATCAAGGGACCGCGCGGAGTCCGCGATATCCTTCCCGACGAGTCTTGGAAATGGGCCTATGTGCTCGGCCGCGCCGCGGAGACGGCGGGCAGATTCAATTACAGCGAGGTCCGGCTTCCGATCTTCGAGCATACCGAGCTCTTCAGCCGCGGCGTCGGCGACACGACCGACATCGTGGAAAAGGAAATGTACACCTTTACCGACAAGGGCGACCGCAGCATCACGCTGCGCCCGGAGATGACGGCCGGCATGATGCGCAGCTACGTGGAGCACTCGCTCGGCGTGCCCGGCGGCAACCCCGCCAAGCTGTGGGGCGCGGGGCCGATGTTCCGTTACGAGCGCCCTCAGAAGGGGCGCTACCGCCAGTTCTGGCAGCTCGACTACGAGGAGATCGGCTCCGAGAGCCCGCTCGTCGACGCGGAGGTGATCATGACTGCCATCGAGCTGTTCCGCACGCTGGGGATGCGGAACCTCGAGGTGGTGATCAATTCGGTGGGCTGCCCCAGGTGCCGCCCCGTCTACCGCGAAAAGCTGATCGGCTATCTGCAGGGGCGGTGCGGCGAACTCTGCGACACCTGCAAAAGCCGTCTTGAGCGCAACCCGCTGCGCGTGCTCGACTGCAAGGAAGACCGCGAGATCGTCGCCGGCGCGCCCGACATTTTCGACAGCCTCTGCGACGAATGCGCCGAACACTTCAAGACCGTCACCGCGGCGCTGACCCGGCTGGGCGTCAAATACACGCTCGACAAAACGCTGGTGCGCGGCCTCGATTACTACACCAAGACCGCTTTCGAGGTGAAGTCCGGCGACCTCGGCGCGCAGAGCGCCGTGTGCGGCGGCGGCCGCTACGACAATCTGGCGGAGGCGATCGGCGGGCCGCACGTGCCCGGCGTGGGATTCGCGGCCGGGCTCGACCGCGTCATCCTCGTCATGGGCGAGCAGGGCTGTTCGTTCGGCGCAGAACCGGCGCTCGACGCTTACGTGGTCTGTCCGGACGAGACGGCCCGCCTCGACGCCGTGGAGCTGCTTTACGCGCTGCGCCGCGCGGGGCTGAAGGCCGACATGGACTACGCCGGGCGCGGCATGAAGGGACAGATGAAAACGGCGGTTGCCAGCGGCGCCAAAGCGGCCTGCATCCTCGGCGGCGACGAGCTTGCCCGCGGCGTGGCCGCGGTGCGCGACCTGAGCGCGGCGGCGCAGGAAGAAGTGCCTCTCGCCGACGTGCCCGCCCGCGTGGCGTCTCTGGCCGGCACACGTTAAAAGGAGCGAAGCGCCGTTTCGGCGCGGCGCTTCGTTGAACTTTTTTAAACAGACAAAGGGAGTTTGGAGAACAATGCGCAAGGGAATTTTTGATTCAAGCTGGAAGCGAACCGTCAAATGCGGGCTGGTCGGCGAGGAGCTGGTCGGCAAGGAAATCGTGCTCAACGGCTGGGTCCGCAATCGCCGCGACCATGGCGGCGTGATCTTCATCGAGTTGTGGGACAAGTCGGGCAGCGTGCAAGTGGTCTTTACGCCGGAGGTGGACGTGAAGATGCACGCCGACGCCGGCGATCTGCGCAGCGAATACGTGATCGCCGTGAAGGGCACGATGCGCGTGCGCCCCGACGGCATGATCAATCCCCACATGGCAACCGGACGCTGGGAGATGGTGGCGCGCGACTTCCTGCTGCTGTCGGCCGCCGCTCAGATTCCCTTCGAGATCGGCGACGAGACGGAAAGCGTGGACGAAAACCTTCGCCTCACCTACCGTTATCTCGACCTGCGCCGCGAGCGCATGCAGAACAACCTGCGCACGCGCCACGAGGTGGCCCAGTACACCCGCGCCTATCTGAACGGCCGCGACTTCACCGAGGTGGAAACGCCGATCCTGATGAAGTCCACGCCCGAAGGCGCGCGCGACTACCTCGTACCCAGCCGCGTCACGCCCGGTTCGTTTTACGCGCTGCCCCAGTCGCCGCAGCTGTTCAAGCAGATTCTGATGATCTCCGGCATGGATCGTTATTATCAGATCGCCAAATGCTTCCGCGACGAGGACCTGCGCGCCGACCGCCAGCCCGAGTTCACCCAGGTCGATCTGGAGATGAGCTTCGTCACCGAAGAAGACGTGTACGAACTGCTCGAGGGCTACGTCGTCGGCCTCTGGAAAAAGATCCTCGGCGTCGAGATCACGGCGCCTTTCCGCCGCCTCGGCTATCGGGAGGCAATGCGCCGCTTCGGCAGCGACAAGCCCGACCTGCGCATCCCCTTCGAAATTCACGACGTGAGCGCGGCGTTCGAGGGGTGCGGTTTCGCGCCGTTTCGGAGCCTGCTCGCCGGCGGCGGCGTGATCCGCACGATCGCCGTCCCCGGCGGCGCCGCGTGGTCGCGCAAACAGTGCGAGGACGTGGCCGCCGCGGGCAAGAAGCTGGGCGCGCCCGACGTGGCGTTTTTCCAGATCAAGGAAGGCGTTCTCAAGGGGCCGTTGGCCAAATACCTCGACGACGAACACAAGGCGCAGTTCCTCGAAATGGCGCAGGCGCAGGACGGCGACGCCGTTTTCCTGATCGCCAACGTCGACGCCATGCTGGTCGCCACGGTGCTGGGGCAGCTGCGTCTCGACGTTGCCAAAGCCCACGGCCTGGTGCGCGAGGGCTGGGAGTTCCTCTGGGTCACCAACTTCCCGCTGCTGGAATGGAGCCCCGACGAGAACCGCTGGGTGGCCACGCACCATCCGTTCACCCAGCCCAATCCCGAAGATCTGCCGTATCTCGAAAGCGACCCGGCGCGCTGCGGCTCGCGCACCTACGACCTTGTGCTCAACGGCATCGAGGTCGGCGGCGGCTCGATCCGCATCCACGACGAGGAAGTGCAGGAAAAGGTTTTCAAATGTCTGGCCTTCACGCCCGAGGAGGCGCAAAGCCGTTTCGGCTTCTTCCTCGACGCGCTCAAGTACGGCACGCCGCCTCACGGCGGGCTGGCCATCGGCTTCGACCGCCTCTGTATGCTGCTGTGCGGCTGCAAAGGCATCCGCGAGGTGATGGCCTTCCCCAAGACGGCCAAGGCCCAGGACCTGATGGCCGGCGCGCCGTCGCCGGTCGAAGCGCTCCAGCTCGACGAGCTGGGCATCTCCGTGCGCGCGTTCGCCGCCGGAGCGAAAAAGTAATTTTCGCGAAAATCATGAAACGCTGCGCCCCCGTGAAAAGGACGCGGCGTTTTTTTGTGCGGCGGCGCGCGGTGTGCTAGAATCTTCTTGTTTGAAAGCGTCGGGCGCGAATCCGGCGCGTAAAGATCATCGAAAGGAGGTGAACGGATGAACGGAAAAAACATGCCAAAGGAGTTCTGGCAGCGCGCCGACAGCCTGCAGAAGCGCACCGGCTATCAGTTCCGCGATCCCGAGCTGCTGCGCCTGGCCTTCACGCAGCGCTCCGGGGCCGGCGGGCCGAACCCGAGCATGAACAACGAACGCCTCGAGTTCCTCGGCGACGCCGCTTTGAGTCTGCTGGTCGGCGAAGCCCTTTACCGTGAATACCCCGAAGCCGACGAGGGCTTCATGACCATCGAACGCTCCAAACTGGTCTGCGGCCGCAATCTCAGCGCCTGGGGCTACGAGGCCGGCTTCGACCAAATGCTGCGCGTATGCGACGGCGTGGAAGTCTCCGACGCCATGGTGGAGGATTCGGTCGAAGCCGCGGCCGGCGCCTTTTTTCTCGACGGCGGGCTGGACGCCGTGCGCGCGCTGTTGCAGAGCTTCTCCGACTATCCCGACCAGGGCGCGGGCTTCGACTCGCGGCGGCATCTCGAGCGCGACTGCTCGTACGAAAAACTCGGCGCGCCGCGCTACGACACGATGCGCCGCCGCGCCAACGGCAAGATCATCTTCGAAAGCTCCGTCTCGCTCGACAAGGAACCGTCGGGCACGGGGATCGGCGCCGACCGCACCGAAGCGGAACGCAACGCCGCGCGCGACGCCATGTGCCGTCTCGGCCACGCTTCCGCCGGAGAGCAGAAAAAACGCGCCGTCGTGCTGCGCGCCCGCTACCGCCGCGTCCTCGCCCGCCGCGGCCGGACGGA
>NZ_ADFP01000018.1 GCF_000177335.1 Pyramidobacter piscolens W5455 | reverse complement strand
ATGAAAGGGCAGGTAGATATCAATGGACAAGAACAGCGACAAGTACATCCGGGACGTTGACGCCGAGATCGCCGACATCATCGTCGAAGAGTATCGGCGCCAGAACCGCCAGATCGAGCTGATCGCCTCCGAGAACTTCACCTCGCGCGCCGTCATGGCCGCCATGGGCTCCGTGCTCACCAACAAGTACGCCGAAGGCTACCCCGCCAAACGCTACTACGGCGGCTGTGAAGTCGTCGACAAGGCCGAGAACCTCGCCCGCGACCGCGCCAAACAGATCTTCGGCTGCGACCACGTCAACGTCCAGCCCCACGCCGGCAGCCAGGCCAACATGGCCGTCTACTTCTCCCAGCTCCAGCCCGGCGACACCATCCTGGCCATGAACCTCACCGACGGCGGACACCTCACCCACGGCTCCCCCGTCAACTTCTCCGGCAAACTCTACAATATCGTCCCCTACGGCGTCAGCCGCGAAACCGAGACCATCGACTTCGACCAGGTACGCGAACTTGCCCGCAAGCACCATCCCAAGATGATCGTCTGCGGCGCCAGCGCCTATCCCCGCATCATCGACGCGGCGAAATTCCGCGAGATCGCCGACGAAGTCGGCGCCCTCGTCATGTTCGACATCGCCCACATCGCCGGCCTCGTCGCCGCCGGAGTCCATCCCAACCCCGTGCCCTACTGCGACTTCGTCACCACCACCACCCACAAGACCCTGCGCGGCCCCCGTGGCGGCATGGTCATGTGCAAAGAACAGTACGCCAAAAAACTCGACTCCGCCATCTTCCCCGGCATGCAGGGCGGCCCCCTCATGCACATCATCGCCGCGAAAGCCGTCGCCTTCGCCGAGGCCCTCAAGCCCGAGTTCAAAGTCTACCAGCAGAACATCGTCAGCAACTGCAAGCACCTTGCCGAGAAGATGATGGAGAAAGGCTTCCGCCTCGTCTCCGGCGGCACCGACAACCACCTGATCCTCGTCGACCTGACCAGCAAAGGCGTGACCGGCAAACAGGCGCAGATCGCGCTCGACCAGGCCGGCATCACCGTCAA
>NZ_ADFP01000017.1 GCF_000177335.1 Pyramidobacter piscolens W5455 | reverse complement strand
ACAGGTTGGTCTGTCTTTGGGGAAATTTTTATGGGACACCCTTCGCGCTCATACTATTTCTCAATTAATGTTATTTCTTAATTAAAAAGCCGAACGCAAGGGCGCTGCGGGGGAAATTCACAAAGCGCGCTGCACAGCAGTCGAAATAGTCCTGAGCGATTGAGCTTCCTCAAGGCGTTGACCACTTGCCGTCAAACTGTTCCATCAAGAATCAGTCTAAACAGGATCTATTCTGCCAGATGCGCGGGATTCTCCACGATCATACAATGAATTTCGTCTTTGCTCACACCGGCGCTCAACAGTTCTTGGACATACTTTTCAAACATAGGCACCGGCGCAGGGTTAACGGCCTGTCCGAGGTCTGTAGAAAGCAACATATGCTCTGCTCCCAGTTCTTTAATCTGAGCCACAAGCTCCGATACAGGCAGGTCGCCGCTCATGATGTTGGCCACGTTATGCTCCAGAAGGGCGCCCATGCGGATCATTTCTGTCTGCTGGTCTCGTGTGAATCGCGTAGCAGGCCATTCCACATGAGTGGCGACAATGCGCTTCAGTCCTTTTTCACGGGCTCTCTTCACGAGAGACAGTGACTCCGCAGGCGCAATATGACCGGTGCAGAGCACCATGTTATACTGCAGGATCAAATCTAGAATCTCATCGATAGGTTCCGCCAAAACGCCGTTTTCGCAAACACGGAGTCCCTTCACTTCGGACGCACTCTTGGAACTGGCTCCAAAAGGAATTTCGGCCTTGCTTTTTGCCAGATAGTCCCACATGTTCTGAGCATCCATGGTGGGCATGAACAGAAATTTCGTTCCCAGCATTCCTCCCTGACGTACAGCATAGGGGTTAAGTCCCCCCATGGAATTATTCAATACCAGCGATCCCAGGACTTTCAGGCCGGGAAAGGCTTTGCGTACATGGTAGGCACGCCCTTCCGTATTAAAGTAGTGAGCTTTAATCAAGAAACCCTTCATACCGGCTTCGGCATAGGATTTAGCAAGTTCCATGTCGTCCATCTTGCGTCGAACCACATCAGGAGCCGCATGAACATGCAGATCGTAAGCGCCTTCAAGGAGTTTGGACATAACGAATTCCTCCGAATTCAGAAAAACTTTTAGCCCATAATGCTGTGCCAGACAAGCAGGGCTACCAGGCAGATAATAGGGATAATGGCCTGCGTAACAAAGATATGAGAGAATGAGTCTTTATGAGTTTGATGACAGAGCCCCAGAAGGGTAATCTGTCCGCCGGTATGAGGTAACGTATCGAGCGTAGAAGCAGCAATGGTAGCTACGCGGTGAGCAGCTTCCAGATTGACCCCCATGTTGATGTATGTCTGAGCGAAAGTAGACATGGCAACCCCCATGCCTCCAGAAGAAGAGGCCGAAGCGGCAGCGCAGGTAGCAGTGGTAACAGCCACGAAGGTTAAACCAGACATGTTAACAGAGCCGATCCAGCTTACCAGCTGAGGGAACAAGGTAGAATTCTTCATAACACCAGCGAAACCTACCACCAGCGACACGTTCAGAATAACCGTACAGGTGTTGCCTGCCCCTTTGTTAAAGGTGCTGAGCCAATCCTTCAAGCTGCCTCCATAAGGGAATAAAAGAACGAAAGCTGACAGCACTCCTGCAAGAAGAGCGTACTCGACAGGCAAGTGAATCGCATTATAGAGCACTAAAATAGTGATCATGGGAACAAAGGCCAGCAGCACGGGAGGGTATTTCTCATCAGGCTTCTCGTTAAGCTCGCGGATTACTATATCATCCATTTCAAAACCTTCGCCATTATGGTTATAGCGACGAGCCATGTACTCAAGATAGACAAAATTCAGCACATACATCATCACCCCGCCGAATAGGATCCCGGCCAACAGATCCGCAGTGGCAGGGGTACCCAGGTTTTTAGCAGCCAAGATGTTTGTAATAGCCGGGGCACCAGGGAGAGAATTGGCAAAGGTCCAGCAGCCCGCGCCAATAGCAGCGGGAATCAGCTTGCGACTCGTATTGGATTCCTTACAAAGTTGAAGGGCAATCGGATACGCAGCGAAATAAACCACGAAACCAAGCACGCCCCCATAACAGAGAACTCCGGCAATAGTCATGATCAGGGGCAGAACATATTTGCCACGAGTCATGCGGCTCATCCATAGGGCGATGGAAGCTGCCGCGTGAGTCATTTCATAGATGGCACCAAAAATAGCTCCGAGGAAGAACACGAAGAAGTTGCTCTTAATAAAGCCGACCACAGAATCCATGTAAGGCCCCATCATCGTCTGAAGTACAGGCATTCCCATGGCAAGGCAAAACAGAAGAGAAACTGTGGGCCCCAGAAGGAGAGGACTCCAACGCTTATACGCAAGGAAAGCAAAGAGAAGAACAAACGCGGGAATCAGGAGCAGGTTCATGTTCATGACCGCCTCTTTTTCATAAAATTTATTTTGCGCCTTGGTGATATAACCAGGAACAACCTTCGCTGACGCTTTCAACCATAGAGCGGTAAGCGGCCAGCACGCCTTTGGCGGGATGGTCGGGCTTTTTGACGTTTTCGAGGCGGCGGGCGATCTCTTCGTCGCTGACTTCGAGATGGATACTGCGCCGCTCGATGTCGATCTCGATCATGTCGCCGTCCCGGACCGCGGCGATGGGGCCGCCGTCCCAGGCTTCGGGCGTGATGTGGCCGATGCAGGGGCCGCGGGTGGCGCCGGAATAACGCCCGTCGGTGATCATCGCGCAGCTTTTGTGCAGTCCCATGCCGACGAGCATGGCGGCGGGAATGGACATTTCGCGCATGCCGGGGCCGCCCTTGGGGCCTTCGTATTTGATCACCAGCACGCAGCCGGGCTTGACGCTCTTGTCGATCATGCAGCGGCGCAGATCCTCCTCGGACTCGAAGCACACGGCGGGGCCGCGGTGATGAAACATCTCCGGATCGACGCCGCTCTTCTTGACGATGCAGCCGCCGGGGGCGATGTTGCCGTAAAGCACGGCGAAACAGCCGTCGGGATAGAGCGGATCGCTTTCGCTGTGGATGACCGCGGGATCGACCGCGCGGCTGAAACGGCCGAGCAGATCGCCCATGGTGCCGCCCATGGCCATTTTCGCCGCGCGGTCGAGGTGGCGTTCGATGGCCTTGAGCGTGGCGCCGACGCCGCCGGCTTTGTAATAGTCGTAGATGTTGTACTTCGACGAGGGCTTGAACTTGGCGATGCAGGGCACGTCTCTCTGAATCGCGTCGAAGTCGCCGATGTCCAGCTTGATGCCCATCACTTTGGCCAGCGCGCAGACGTGCAGCTGGGCGTTCGTGGAACCACCGGTGGCGGCGATGTGGCGCAGGCCGTTTTTCAGGCTGCCTTCGCTGACGACGTCGCGGAAGCGCACGCCTTCCCGGGTCAGTTCGACGATGCGCTCCCCCACGTCGCGGGCCTGTTTGTACTTGCCCGACGAGCAGAACAGCATCGTGGTGCTGTCGATCGGGCAGACGCCGATCGCTTCGGCGAAGACGCCCATGGTGTTGGCCGTGCCGTACATGCTGCACGTGCCGCAGGAATGGCAGATCTTCTCGCGGTACTCGGTGAACGTTTCCTCGCTGATCGCCCCGACGGCGCGTTCGCCGATGGACTCCTTCAGGTCGGGGGTGACGAAGGCGCGCTCCTGCGTCTCCCACGGCATCATGCTGCCGCAGGTCAGAAACAGCGTGGGCTTGTTCAGCGAGGCGGCGGCCATGAGCATGCCGGGCACGATCTTGTCGCAGCTGCACATGAAAACGAGGCCGTCGAAGCCGTGGGCGTTCACCATCGCCTCGGCGCTGCCGGCGATCAGATCGCGCTGCGGCAGGATGTAGTGCATGCCCTCCCCCTGAGCCATGCCGTCACAGGGCGCCGGCACGTTGAACTCGGCGGGGACGCCGCCCGCGGCCCAGATGCCTTCTTTGACGAAATTCGCAAGCTCTTTCAGCGGCCGATGCCCCGGGTTGACGTCAGTGTACGAATTGACGATGCCGATCACCGGCTTGTGCAGATCCTTGACGCGATAGCCGCAGGAATTCATCAGCCCCACCCAATAGGCTTCCTGAGGATTGTCCGCGTCGCGTCCTTTCCACTGTCCCATCTGCGCTCCCCCTTTTTGTTTCGCAAACGCGCGAAGGCGCCTGCTCCGTTTGTTTCGATTATAGAACGATCTTCTTTAAAAGAAAAACAATATTTAACACTGTTTATCACAAGTAAAAACTTGCCATCATCCGACCGTTCTGGTAGCATCGTAAAAAAACGCGCGGAGCGTGCCGAGCAAAGCTCCGCCGCACGTTAACCGAAAGCGGATGTTCCACGTGGAACATCCGCGGGAAAGGAAGAAAGGTCATGACCACAGGACAGGAAATGTTTTTGCTGGCGGCTCAGGAGCTGAATTTTTCCCGCGCCGCCAAAAGGGCCTTCGTCACGCCGCAGTGCCTGAGCGACCACATCCGGCGGCTCGAAGAGCGGCACGGCGTGAAACTTTTCCATCGCCGTCCCCGGCTCGAGCTGACGCGCGAAGGCCAGACGCTCTTGGATTACCTGAGCCGGATCGCTCAGCTGGAAGAGAACATGGCGCTCGAGATGGAAGACGTCAGCGCGGGCATGCGCGGCACCGTCCGCCTCGGCATTCCCCTTACGCGCGGGCGCATCTTCATTCCCCGGATCATGCCCGAATTCCAGCGCCGTTTTCCCCGCGTCGACGTGAAGATCACGCTTCGCGACACCCGCGACCTGCAGAGGATGACGGTCGAGGGCAAGCTCGACCTGTTCGTCGGCGTCGGCGCCGAACACAGCCCGCTGTTCCGGTTCGCGCCGATCGCCGAAGAATCGCTCTACCTCGTCGTTCCCGAACCGCAGCTTCGACGCATTTTTCCCGATCACGACGGGTCCGCGGCGGCGGGACTCCGCCGCCGCGCCGACCTGGCGCCGTTCGCCGACGTTCCCTTCGTTCAGGGCAACGACATGAGCACGACGACGCTGCTCGTGCGCGAGCTCTGGCAGAAAAGCGGCCTCAAGCCGAATCTGCACGTCGAGGTGAGCAACTTCGACATCATGCTCGACCTCTGCCGACAGTGCGGCTGCGCGACCATCTGCTCCCGTGGCCAGCTGCACCGCCTGAAGGAACAAAAACGCCGCGAAAAATCGGAAGGACGCCTGCGCGTCTTCCCGCTCCGGGACAAAAACCGGCTTACCGTCGAGCTCGTCACGCCGCGCAGCGCCCGTCCCGCCAAGTTCATCAGCGCCCTCGGGCAAATGCTCGTCGAGGTCATGAAAAGCGAAGACGCCGCGCTCGAACAATGGCTGCGCGATCGCGTCCCGGGGGCAAAATCCGAAAAAACGGCTCTTCCCCAGGAATGAAAAAAGCTCCCCGCCGGACAGGGCACGAAGGTGCCGCCGTCCGGCGGGGAGCTTTTTCAGTCGGAGAGAATTTTCGGAGATCTAAAGGCGCGGCCGGGCGTTTTTTACGTGTCGGCGTTGAAAACGTTCCAGTCCACCTTGCCGAATTTGGCACAGGCCGCCATCGTGCCGACCATGTCGCCGGTGACGTTGCCGGTCGTATGGGGAATGTCGATCACGGGCCAGATCGCCGCCAGGATGGGAACGAGGCCAAGCGGCAGCCCCAGCGACTCGAAGAACACGGCGGACATGACGATCCCCGCGCCCTTGACGCCGGCGGCGCCGACCGCCAGCATGAGCCCCAGCAGAACGGTCTGCACGAGACGGAGCGGCGTGATCTCCACGCCGAAGATGTCGAAGGCGAAGACGGCGATCACGCCGAAAGCGGCGGCCATGCCGTTCATGTTCATCGTGTTGCCCAGCGGCAGCGAAAATCCGTAAACGCTTTCGTCGAGCCCGAGTTTTTCCTCGGCGATGTTCATCTCCATCGGCAGCGTCGCGGCGCTGGAGGTCGTCGTGGCGGCCACGAGCATGGCCGGAGCCACGTGCTTGAAGAAACGCAAAGCGGGGACGTTCCAGATCTTCAGCGCCAGCGGATAGACGACGAACATGCCCACCAGGACCGCCGCGTAATCGGCGACGAAGAACTTGGCGATCGCCGTCATCATCTTGCCGCCGATCGTGCCCGCCACGCAGGCGACCAGCGCGCCGATGCCGTAGGGGGCGAAGCCCATGACGAATTCGGTGATCTTGATCATCACGTCGGCCATGTTGCGGAAGAAGGCGATCGCCACGGGGACCCTGTCTTTCAGGTGCAGCAGCGCCACGCCCGTGATCAGCGCGAAGAAAATCACCTGGATCATGTTCATGTTGGCCATAGACGCCACGGGATTCTCGGGGATCCAGTTGAGGATCGTGTCGATCGCCGAATACGTGCCGACCGTCACTTCCTTGACCACGGAACCGAGCACGCCCTCCGCTCCCCTGCCGGGGCGCAGCGCAAGCGCCACGGCGGTGCCCACGGCGGCAAAGACGAGAGAGGACAAAAGGTAAAAGGCGACGATGAAACCGCCGATCTTTTTCAGGCTGTCGGGGCTCTCCATGCTGGTCACGCCGGCGACCAGGGTGAAGAACACCAGCGGCACGATCAGCATCTTGAGCAGGCGCAGGAACAGGTCGCCGACGGGCTTGACCGCCGTCACGGCAGGTCCCCAGTAAACGCCGGCGGCGATACCGACGCACATCATGACGACGATCTTGCGTGACATGGACATCTTGGACCAAAAGCTCATAGTAACCCTCCTTCTGCAATCTGCGATAAAACCGTTTCGTTCATCCGGATGCGACGATTTCTTTTTACGGCAAAGAGTTATTCGACCGCGCAGCCCAGCTCCCTGAGCTTGGCGTCCACCCAGGGACGCGGGTATTCGCCCTTGAGAATGCCCGCCATGATCGACGCTTCCTTCTCGACCACCGCACGGGCGGCTTTGGCGAGATCCCCGGCCTCGCCGGGGCGGATCACCAGCACGCTGTCGGCGTCGCCCACCACGATATCGCCGGGGTTGACGATCACGCCGCCCAGGGAAATGGGATAGTTGATCTCGCCGGGGCCGTTCTTGTACGGCCCGTTGGGCGTAACGCCGCGCGCGTAAACGGGCAGATCCATCCCGGCGATGGCGCCGGCGTCGCGCACCGCGCCGTCCACGACCACGCCGGCCACGCCGCGGACTTTGCAGTACGTCAGCATCAGCTCGCCGAAAATCGAGCGTTCCGTGCAGCCGCCGGCGTCGATCATGAACACGTCACCGGGCTGGGCCATGTCCATGGCCTTGTGGAACATCAGGTTGTCGCCTTCGGCGACCTTGACCGTAAAAGCCGTGCCCAGCAGCGGCGCCGCGTTCAGCGGACGGATCGCCGCGTCGATGGCGGCCATGCGGTTCATGCAATCGTCGATGTTCGCCACCGGAACGCCGCGAAACAGTTCCACCAGTTCACGGGGCGGACGGGGAAAATCGGTACGAATCCGACAGCCAATAGCGCTCATGTTATTTTTTCAGCCCTTTCATCATTCTCGCGATGTTTTCCACGGCACGGCGCAGCTGCGCGTCGTCGGTCGCAAAGGAAAAACGCATCCAGCAACCCTTTTCTTCTCCATAAGAAACGCCGGGCACGCCCACCACCTTGGCGTTGTTCAGGATATACTCGCCGCCCTGGTTCGAATCCATGCCGGGGAGATCGAATTTCGTCCAGGCATAAAAAGCCCCCTCGGGCAGCTCGCAGTGCACGCCGGGAACGGCGTTCAGACCGCCGACGAAAAAGTCGCGGCGCTCCTGATATGTGCGGCGCATCGCTTCGATCTCTTCGCCGCATTCGAAGGCCATCGCCGCGGCTTTCTGGATGAAGCCGCTCGTGCAGGAGATCGTGTGCTGAAACAGTTTGCCCGCCACTCTGACGATCTCGGGAGAGGCCGCCAGGTAGCCGATACGCCACCCCGTCATGGCGACGCATTTGGAAAAGCCGTTGACCGTGACGACGCGCGGCGCAATGTCGGCGCAGGAGGCCGGGCTGATGTTCTCGTTCCCGTCGTAGAGGATTTTCTCGTACATCTCGTCGGACAGCAGCACGACGTCGGGGTGACGGAGCATGAAGCCGCGCAGGATTTCCGCTTCGGGACGCGTCAGCACCCGGCCGGTGGGGTTGTTGGGATAGTTGACGATGAGCAGGCGCGTTTTGCTCGTCACCTTCGCTTCCAGAGCCTCTTCGGTGATGCGGTAGCCCCCGTCGGGATCGAGGGGAACCGCCACGGAAACGCCCCCGGCCGCCTGCGCGATGGCCGGGTACGACACCCAGCCCGGCGTCAGGTACATGACCTCGTCGCCGGGATTCACCACCGCGCGCACGGCGATGTAAATGGCGTACTTGCCGCCCGGCGTGACGATCACGCTGTCGGCGTCATAGCCGGCGCAGCCGTTCTCGGCGCGGAGCTTGGCGGCGATCTTTTCGCGCAGCTCCGGCAGGCCGTTGCCCACGGTGTAGTGAGTGTAGCCGGCGTTGATCTGACGGAACAGCTCGTCGCAGATCTTCCTGGGCGTGTCGAAGTCAGGTTCGCCTCCGGCCAGGTCCACGATCTCCGCATCCACGGCTTTCAGCTTTTTCGCCTTGGCCATGGTCACCATCGAAGCCGACGGAACGATCGCGGAAATCTCCCGGTTCAAACTCAAAGACACGGTCAATTCCTCCTTCTCTATATGATCCCCATGTTTCTTTTCATTTTTTTACATGGTATCATTGGCTAATTACAGTGTCCAACGAATAATTTTAATGTTTAACATCAACAAAATTACTATTTATTCCCTGGGGAGGCAGGAGAATGGACTCTTTCGACATCGAGCTTTTCCGCGCCATCATCAGCAGCCGCAGCATCACTCAGGCGTCGCAGGCGCTGATGCTCTCCCAGTCCGCCATCAGCCAGAGACTTTTGCGCCTCGAACAGGAGCTGGGCATCATACTGATCGAACGGCAGAAGGGAATCCGCCGCGTCGAAATCACGGAACAGGGCATGCGCTTTCTCGAACTGGCGGAAAAATGGGAAAACAGCTATCAGGAAATCCTCCGCTTAAAGGACACGGAGCCGGATCAGTCGCTGGTCATCGCCAGTCCGGACAGTTTGGTCAATTTTGTGCTGGGACCTTTCTTGAAGCGGCTGCCGGAGCTCGGCTATTTTCCGCGCCTGCGCACCCAGCAGTCGCTGGAGATATACGACCTCGTCGACAACAAGGAAGCCGACGTCGGCTTCGTCTTTCGCGACGCCCGTTACGCCAACATCGTCACCCGCTCCGTCCTGCGCGAACCCATTTCCATGATCTGCCGTCCCGGCAGCCCTTGGAAAGAACGCGCCGTTCATCCGCAGCAGCTTCGCAAGCAGGACGAGATTTATCTCGCCTGGAGCCCCGCCGTCCAGCAGTGGCACGATTACTGGTGGAATCCGTCGACCCATCCCGTCGTCCACGTCGACACGCCGGCGGCGATGCTGAATTACCTGGCGCCGGGGACATGGGCCATGTGTCCGGAATCCGTCGTCGCGGCCTATCGAGACAATCGGGAAATCGAGATCCACGCCTTTGCCGAAAAGCCCCCGGACCGCGAATGCTTCCTCATCCTCCACAAATCGCCCGGCAGCGGGCGGGCGAAAATGATCGCCCGCTTCGAACGGCATCTCGACACGTTCCTCCGCACGCTCCCGTATCACGTATGAGCCCGCTTCGACCGCCCCAACCGAGCGCGCGTTTCCAGGACGGGCAAGAAACGTCAAGCCCCCGGATCGATGGAACGATCCGGGGGCTTGACGTTATACGGTTCTGTAGCTGCTAGTCGCTGCCGGCGGCGATGGCGAAGAGGAACGGGAACAGGAAAAGAAAGTCGTCTCGATCGCGATGATGACGCCAGCGCCGTGGAGGCGGCGGGCAGCCATATCCCGAATCATGCCAGCGCAGCGGAGGCGGCGCGGGGCGCCAATCGCGACGGGGCGGAGGCGGCGG
>NZ_ADFP01000016.1 GCF_000177335.1 Pyramidobacter piscolens W5455 | reverse complement strand
GTCGTGGCGGCTTTTTTTCTGCCCTAAATACAGCGAGTGTGGTAAAATAAAACGTCATGTCGCATGAGTGAAGAGGAGGGGCTTCTGTGAGAGACGCCAGAAAATTGATCGACGCCATCGAAAAATGGATGAGCCAGATTATTTCCGCTTCCGGAGCCGGCGGCGCCGTGGTCGGACTGAGCGGCGGCATCGACTCGGCCGTGGCGGCGGCGCTGCTCAAAGGAGCGCTCGGGACGGAACGCGTGATAACGGTGTACATGCCGTGTCACAGCATTCCGCTTGACGGAGAGCACGCGCGCCTGACCGCCGAAGCGCTGGGATTGAAGATGCTGACGGTCGATCTGTCGGAGACTTATGACGTCTACCGGCGCACGATCGGCCGAGTCATGGAACCTTCCGCGCTGGCGGGGGCCAATATCAAGCCCCGGTTGCGCATGATCACGGTGTATTCCATCGCGCAGACGCTCGGATATCTGGTGTGCGGTACGGGCAACAAGGACGAGCTGACGGTGGGCTACTTCACCAAATACGGAGACGGCGGCAGCGACTTTATGCCTCTGGCCGATCTGACCAAAGCGGAGGTGCGCGCGATCGCGCGCGAAACGGGCGTGCCGCCTCCGGTCATCGAAAAACCGCCGTCGGCAGGGCTCTGGGAAGGGCAGACCGACGAGCAGGAAATGGGGCTGTCCTACGAAGTTCTCGACGCCTATGTTTCCGGGCAAACGATCGATGAGAAGAGCCGCAGGGAAATCGAGCGGCGCAAACGTATTTCGGAGCACAAAAGGAAAATGCCGCCGATCTGCGTTATCGACGCAGTTTGAGCGATTTCAAGCATGTTTTGCGGAGTGCGGCTCCTTAAACTTTTTATGAGGTGATTTTGTATGTCAGGGCATTCGAAGTGGGCAAATATCAAACATCGCAAGGCTGCGCAGGATTCCAAAAAAGGAAACGAGCGCCAGAAACTGATCAAGATGATTATCATCGCGGCCAAAGAGGGCGGCGGCGATCCCGGCATGAACGTGCGCCTCAAGGCGGCTCTCGAACGCGCGCGCGCTGCCAGCGTTCCCAACGACACGATCACCAGGGCCATCAAACGCGGCACCGGCGAGCTCGAAGGCGTGTCCTACGAAGAGTTGATGTATGAAGGCTACGGTATCGACGGCGTGGCCATCATCTGCGAGTCGCTGACGGACAACCGCAACCGCACTACGCCCGAGATCCGCGCCATTCTCGAACGCAACGGCGGTTCCATGGGAACGGCCGGCAGCGTGGCCTGGAATTTCGAGCGCAAGGGCAGCGTCACCATCGAAGGCGCGGTCGACGAGGATCAGCTGATGGAGGACGCCATCGACGCCGGGGCCGAAGACGTCGCCATTCAGGACGGGGGTGCCGCCGTGACTACGGATCCTTCAGCCATGATGGACGTTCGCGAAGCGCTTGAAAAGAAGGGCTATAAAATCGCCGACGCCGAAAACGTCTTCGTCCCCAAGACAACCGTGACGATCAGCGACGTGGAGAAAGCCCGCAAGATGCTCAAGCTCTTCGATTTGCTCGACAGCCACGACGACGTTCAGAACGTCTACGCGAACTTCGAATTTACCGACGAGGTGAACGAGGCCATTGCCAGCGACGACTAAGGGGCTTGTCTGCCTGGGGATCGACCCGGGCATCGGCCGCCTCGGATACGGTTTTGTGTGCCAATCGGGAAGCTCCTATCGGGCGCTGGCCTATGGGTGTCTTGAGACGCCTCCCCATCAGGATACGTCAGTGAGAATCAAAGCGTTGTATGACGGAGTGAGGGAGCAGATTGAAAACTGCTCCCCTCATTTTATGTCCGTCGAAAGACTCTATTTCGGACAGAACCGTACCACTGCCGAAGCGGTGTGGCAGGTTCGGGGAGCGATACTGCTGCTGGGAGCGCAGTATCGTCTGCCGATTATCGAACCCAAACCGTCGGAAGTGAAGCTGACGGTCTGCGGCGACGGCACGGCGGAAAAACGTCAGGTGCAGCTCATGATTCAGCAGCTTCTGAATCTGCCGGAAATTCCCCGTCCCGACGACACGGCCGATGCGCTCGGTATCGCCTTGGCCGGTCTGGCGATCGTCCGCAGTCCGCAGTATGCCTATGGAAGGAGATAGCCGGCCATGCTTGCCAGCATCAGAGGGAAGGTTGTAGAAAGGTCCGAGTTTACGGCCGTCGTCGAGTGCAACGGGTTCGGCGTGGAGGTCCTTTTGACGCGCCGGGCCGCGGAGCGGTGCGAACTCGGAACGCAGGTATTTCTTTACACCCTGTTGCAGGTAGGCGACGCCGGCATTGTCCTTTACGGCTTTGCCGACGATACCGAACGCCGGACGTTCAAACTGATGATTTTGACCAAAGGCGTGGGCGGCAAGGCGGCCATTTCCATCCTTCAGTATCTTTCCCCGGCGGAAATCGTCGCGGCCGTGGAGCAGAACGACATCAGGCTGCTGACCTCGGTGCCGGGAATCGGCAAAAAAACGGCCGAACGCATCTGTTTCGAACTTTCCGACCGCATTCATAAAAAAGGTTTTATCCAACTGACAGGCGAATTTCACGGTGCGCCTGCCGGTGATCGCCAGGCGGCCGCCAGCGTGCTCGACGCCCTTGAATCCTTGGGGTTCGACCGCGCGTCGGCCGTACGCGCCTATAAGTCGGTTGTGGCTGAACAGGGAGAAGCTCTTGGCGAAAGCGAGACCATTATGAGCTGCCTTCGTATCCTTCAGCCCCGCAAGTGAGGTTGATGCGCTTTGGACAAAGAAAACATTCGTCGCGGTTTCGATCTGCCGCCGCTTGAGGAGCTCAAAGAGCGGGAAGACGAAAGGGGCCTGCGCCCCCTCCGGTTATCCGATTTCAACGGCCAGACGGAGATAAAATCCAAGCTGGAAGTTTATATCCAGGCCGCAAAAAAGCGCGAGGAAGCGCTGGACCATCTTCTCTTTTACGGACCTCCCGGCTTGGGAAAAACGACTCTGGCCGGCATCATCGCCCATGAAATGAACAGCGAGCTGCGAGTGACGACGGGGCCGGCGCTGGAGAAGCCCGGCGATCTCGCCGCGATCCTCTCCAATCTTCAGGATCACGACGTGCTTTTCATCGACGAGATCCACCGTATGTCCACGACGATCGAAGAAGTGCTGTACTCCGCCATGGAGGACTTTACGCTTCACATCATCGTCGGCAAGGGGCCGCTGGCGCGCAGCATTTGTCTGAACCTGCCGCATTTCACGCTGGTGGGGGCCACGACTCGCCTGGGGCTGCTCAGCGCGCCGCTGCGCGCCCGCTTTGGCATCGTCGAGCAGCTGCGGCTTTATACGCCGGAGGAGCTGTGCGTTATTCTCGACCGCGGCGCAGGCGTGATGAACATGAAGGTGGAGCCCGACGCCCGCCGCGCGATCGCTAACCGTTCGCGCGGGACGCCGCGGATCGCCCTGAGGCTGCTGCGCCGCGTCCGCGATTTTGCCGAGGTGGCCGGCGTGCCGACCGTTGAAGCCGCTTTGGCGGAACGGGCGATGGATACGCTCGGGCTTGACGGGCTCGGCCTGGACGACGGCGACCGCAAAATACTCGACGCCATCGTCAGCCTTTTCGACGGCGGCCCGGTGGGGCTTTCGACCCTTGCCGCCGCGCTGAACGAAGAACCTCAAACGATCGAAGACATCTACGAGCCCTATTTGATTCAAAAGGGCATGATCGAACGCACCCCCCGAGGGAGGAAAGCAACGGAAAATGCGTACCGTTATCTTGGAAAGACGCCGCCCCAAGCGGCGCCGGATCAGCTGGAACTGCTGTAAAAAGATTTGTCTCGCCGTGATTTTTTTCTCGCTGTGCCTCTGCCTTTCGGCTCAGGCGCAAGCGCGCTGGATTCGCGTAGGGCTCATGACCGCGCCCTCCGCGCCGATTTCCGGACGCGGCTTGAGCGGCAAGGATGGGGGCGGCCGACGCTTTTCGCTGCCGGCGAGTTTCAACACTCAGGCGCGCGGCTCGAACGTCGTCATTCAGGGAAAAAGCTATGCTTCGCCTGTGATCGTGAGTTCGCCGCACCAGATCCGCTGCGGCAAAGTCAACTATGAAGGAGAGCTGGTGCTGCGGGCCCGCGCCGGGCAGATAACGGTGATCAACCGTCTTGACGTTGAAAAATACCTCCGCGGCGTCCTCGGCTATGAAATCAATCCGCAATGGGGCGCGGAAGTCCTCAAGGCGCAGGCGGTGATCTCCAGGACCTATGCGCTGGCACAAATGGGGCGTCATGAAGCCAGCGGTTATGACGTTTGCACGACCGACCATTGTCAGGTCTACCGAGGCACGAACGTGCTCCACGCCTCGACGGACCGCGCGATTGCGCAGACCCGCGGCCAGGTCCTGACGTACAGGGGCGGTTTGGCGCACACCTTTTTCTGTTCCGACAGTGGTGGCGCCACCGCTGATGTCAGCGACGTGTGGGGCAAAAGCGTCCCCTATCTGATCGTTCGCAAAGAACCCTTCCCCTCTGAATCTCCCAAGTCCCGCTGGGAGGCCTCTCTGTCGGCGGGCGAGATCCAGAACGCTCTCGCCAAAAAAGGAAAAAGCGTGGGAACGTTGTCGCAGATCGCCATCGAGCGGCGAGACGCCGCCGGGCGTGTGACGGCGCTGAGATTTACGGGCTCTGCGGGAAGCTCCGTGCTCAGCAGCGCGGCCTTTCGCACCCTGATCGGCGCGAAGAAAGTGCGCAGCACGTTCTTTGAGTTTTCCCCCGGGGGCCCGCGTGCGGCCGGCGTTCCCGAACCCACTCGGCGCCGCGAGGCGCCCCGTACCGCGAAAAAAATCGCCTTTGACGCGACGCCTCTGACGGCGGCTGAAGACGCGCAACTCAAAGCGCTGATCGAGCAAAAGAAATTCAACGTCGACGAACGGCTGGACATGATCCTCTATCCCGAGCGGCGCCGAAACTACCTGTATAAAGCTTTAGGCGTTGAGGCGCCGGAAACGGAGCGAAAACAAGAACCGCTCGAACAGCCGGCGGAGACGGTGAAGCGCATTCCCGATCCGGGCCGGACGGCGGCTTTCGTCAACCTCGCCGGCGGCAGCGTCACATTATACGGGCGCGGCTGGGGGCACGGCGTCGGCCTCTCGCAGTGGGGAGCCAAAGCGATGGCGGATCGAGGCTGGTCAGCGGAGAAAATACTTGAGTTTTATTATCCCGGCACGGCAATCCAAAAGAGATGAAGAGATAACGTACGGCAAACCTTTACAGGAGTGACCTTTTGTTAATGACGCAGTGGAACTTTTTCGACATCAATACCTATGATTACGAACTTCCGCCCGAGCTGATCGCGCAGAAACCGGCGGAACCCCGCGACCGTTGCCGTCTTCTGGCCGTACGCCGCGCGGACGGGAAGCTGTTTCATCAGCATTTCCATGATATTCTTCAGTGGCTTCGCCCCGGCGATGTCCTTGTGCGCAACGACACGCGCGTTATGGCCGCGCGTGTCGAAGGCGTGAAGGTCAACGGCAGCGCCCAAGCGGAGATCCTTCTGCTGCGTCCGGAGGATGACAGCGAAAAATGCTGGGAGGCCTTAGTGCGTCCCGGTCGCAAGTTGCCCGAGGGCGCCCGGGTACGCCTTGACGGCGACGTGGTGGTCACGATCGGGGCCGTCAAAAGCGAAGACGGCGTGCGCCGCGTCATTTTCCCCGCCGACTGCGATGTGCGCGCTTTGGCCGAGGCAAACGGCTCGATGCCGTTGCCTCCTTATATTCATGAGCGCTCGTCGCGCCCCGAAGATTACCAGACCGTTTATGCGAAGGATCCTCGTTCTGCGGCGGCGCCGACGGCCGGCCTTCATTTCACTCGCGAGCTGCTCCGGGAAGTCGCTGGCCGCGGCGTGACGATTGCCGACATTACGCTCGAAGTCGGGCTGGGGACGTTTCGCCCCGTCAAAACGGAGGACATCCGGAGACATCATATGCATTCCGAACACTGCGTCGTTCCGCAGGATGCCTACGACAAGATCGTCATGGCCAAGAAGAACGGAGGGCGCGTCATCGCCCTTGGCACGACCGTGGTGAGAACTCTCGAAGGCATGGCCGCCACTTCTGCGGGCCTTCGCCCGGGCGTGCTGGAAACAGGCCTCTTTATCTATCCCGGGTTTAAATACAAGGTCGTGGACGCGCTGATCACGAATTTCCATCTTCCCAAGAGCACGCTGATGATGTTGGTCGCGGCCTTTGCGGGTTATGACCTGACCATGAAAGCGTACGCCGAAGCGGTGAAGGAGCGATATCGCTTCTTTTCGTTCGGCGACGCCATGATGATCATGTAAAGGCAGGCGCCGCGATGAAAAAAATTTTTGGACCAGCCCTTGCGCTTGTTTTTTTCGGCGCCGTCGCCGCGTATCACTGGAAGCCGTCGCAGTGGAAAGACGTCTTCGTCATGCCGTTCCATAAGGACGAGAAGACGGCTCAGCTCTTTCTAAAAGAGGGAGAATCTCTGCGCCACTTTGCACAAAAGATCGCCGAAGAAAAACTCGTTGCCGACCGTCGCAATCTGCTGTATTGGCTCGGCAGGAAGGGCGCCGATCGTTCGCTTCGCGCCGGGGGATATCACATATCTTCCGGCCCTTCCTGGTATGTTGCTGAACAGCTGAAGAATGCCGAGCCTTCGTACTTCAGCGCGATGATCGTTCCCGGCGCGCTGCCGCAAAAGCCCTTTTCGCTGGGAAGCGACGAGGCGCAGAAAGCGGCCCTCAACGACCTCGGCAACTTTCCTGCGGCCATGCGCGACATTTTGCCCGACGCCGCCGAAGGACGCGCCGCGTTCCTTCTGCCCGAGACCTATTCCCTGACGGAGGCATCTCTGCCGGATCTTGTCAAGCAGGCGTCGGCGGCATGGTACGCCCGTTTCGGCGCGCTGCTGACCGATAAGGACAACGCGTTGCGGACGGCGGTGATCGCCTCTCTGTTGCATCGCGAGGCGCAGATCGACAGCGAATATCCCGTGATTGCCGGAGTGATCGAGAACCGGCTGGCTCAAAACATGCTCCTGCAGATCGATGCCAGCGTCGTCTACGCGTGGTATCTGCAGAAAGGCGAAACGCTGAAGCGCGTGCTGTTCAAGCACCTCGAAGTGGACTCGCCGTACAATACCTATAAGACCGCGGGGCTTCCGCCGCTTCCTGTCTGCGTTCCCTCGGCGCAAGCCTGGGAAGGCGCGCTGGCGCCCGAGAAGAACGATTTTCTCTATTATGTGGCCCGCGGCGACGGAAGCCATCGTTTTGCCAAAACGGAAGCCGAGCACCAGAAGAACGTGCTGCTCTATCGCAAAAACAAATAATTCGTGGAAACAGAAAAAGGAGACGCTTCCGATGGAAGGAAAGAGACGCTGCCCCGGCTGCGGTGCCGTTTTTCAGAGTGTTGACGAAAATCTCCCTGGCTATCTTGTGCCGGGCAAAAATCCCGACGAAGGCGTGCTTTGCAAACGTTGCTTCCAAATGAAACATTACGGCGTTTATCGCAAAGCTCTGCTCGCTGACGCGGGGATTCAAAAAGATATCAGGGCCCATGCGCTGGGCGCCGCTGCTTTGTTTCTTGTCCTTGACGTGAGCCGTCCGGAGATTTCCCTGCCCGATCTCGACTGGGCGGAAAGCATGAAAAAGCCTGTCTTCGTTATCGCCAACAAAATCGACCTGCTCGAGCCGTGGACGACCCGCAAGGACGTGCTGCAGTGGCTGTCGGAACGCACTGGCGTCCGCAAGGAGCAGATCCTTCTGGTCTCGGCGCAGAACCGCGGCGACATGGCCGAACTGCGGCGGCACATCGAGGATACGTTCGATGCCGACGACCGGCTCCTTTTTGCCGGCGCCGCCAATGTCGGCAAGAGCACGCTTCTCGGCGCGCTTTTGAAGAATGAAGTGCCGACGGTATCTCGTCTGCCCGGCACGACCGTGGGACTGACGGAATACCGGATGGTGAACGGTCCCGTTCTGGTGGACGCCCCCGGTTTGAAGGGGGAGGATCCTTTTGTTCCCGTGCTCTGTCCCGATTGCCTCGCCGCTCTTTCGCCGAAAAAAAACTTTCAGAGCAGCATCGAGGTGCTGAAAACCGGTCAAACCGTTTTTTGGGGCGGCATGGCGCAGCTTACGGTCGCGGATGCGGGCGAGCGCGGCTGGGTTCGCCTGGGGATTTTCGCTCCTGACAGCGTCACGATCCATCGGACCCGCGAAGAACGCATCGACGGCCTGATGAAGGATCATGTCGGCGAATTGCTGGTGCCGCCGTGCCGCAAGTGCGCGGCGAAACTGCGGACGCAGAGCTGGCGTGAAGAAGAGTTCCGGATCCGCCCCGAAGAAGATCTGGTCGTCCCCGGCATCGGCTGGGTCGCGTTGTACAGCGGCGCCTGTACGGCGAAGTTGCGCGCCCCCGCGTTCGTGAAGGGAGTCCGGCGTCCCTGGCTCATTCCCTCGCCGGCGCGGCGCCAGCAGGGGAAGAAGAAAAGTTAATGGCCGTTCTGAAGGACTGTGCGCAGTTTTTGAGCGCTCTGCCCGGCATCGATTGGGGCGATCTGTACTTTCAGCGCTCCGCCTCGCGCAGTTTGTCTTACAGTGACGGGAAAGTCGAAGAGGTTTCCAGCTCTTCATCCGCTGGCTGCTCTGCCCGTTTGCTGAAAGGCAAGAGCTCGGCTTTCGCCGTGGTTTCCGGCATCGAACGCGGCGGCGCGGCGCGGGCTCTCGGCGAAGCGAGCCGAATCGCCGCGGTGAGGTGCGGAAGCGTTCCCGATGTGTCTTTTCCGCTTGAACGCGTGCAGGCGTTCTTTCCGGAGAACGTGGATTTTTTCGGTGAAACCGACCGGCGCCTGCGGGCAGAGTGCGGTTGGATCAGGCAGATCACGCTGTCCTGCTCCGCAAACGCGCGCCGGTACGTCGTCGTTTCGCCGGAAGAAAGCCATGCCGGGGAAGCGGAGCATTGTTCTTTTGCCGCCGAGGTGATCGTGGAACGCAATGGGCGTCTGGAAAGCGGTTACGGTGCTTTTTCTGTGTCCGGAAGCGCACGAAAGTTCTTTCAGGAGCTTGCCGCGGAAAATGTGGCCCGCAGGGCTCTCCAAGAGGCTTTGGTCAACCTCGAAGCGGTGGAGTGTCCGACGGGCGCCATGCCGGTGCTTTTATCCGACGAAGCCGGCGGCACCATCGTCCATGAGGCCTGCGGACATGGGATGGAAGCCGATCTGGTTTTCGAGGAACAGTCCTCCTTTGCGGGGAAAATCGGCAGTCAGGTCGCGGCGGAGGACGTGACGGTCGTTGACGACGCGTCGCTTCCCGGACTTTACGGTTCTTTTGCCTGCGACGACGAAGGGACGCCGTCGCGGCGGACAGTCCTCATCGAACGGGGAATTCTGAAAAATTACCTGACGGACAAACGTTGTGCGCGCTTGTATGACCTGCCTTTGACCGGCAACGGTCGGCGCTCGTCCTACGCCAGCCTGCCGATGCCGCGGATGAGCAACACCTTTGTGGCCGAAGGGCCCCGCGAGCAGGGCGAGATGATCCAGAGCGTTTCCCGCGGGCTCTTCGTCCGCCGCATGGGCGGCGGCGAAGTCAACACGACGACGGGGGAGTTCGTTTTCGACGTCACGCAGGGCTGCCTGATTGAAGATGGAAAAATAACGCGCCCGGTCAAGGGCGCTTCGCTGATCGGCCGCGGTATCGACGCACTGATGGGAATCCGCGCCGTCGGCAAGAGGCTCCACATGGAGCCGGGAATGTGCGAAAAGGAGGGACAAAGCCTCCCTGTCACAGACGGACAGCCATCGCTGCTGATCGATGGGCTTGTCGTCGGAGGGACGGCCGCTGATAGATGATGAGTTCGAAAAATCGCTTTAAATCGCGTCGGCGCGCCACAAAAACTCAGTCTGCACGTGGCAGGATGGCAAAGCGCGGTTTTGAATTCGGCGCTCTGTTCCGTCTCTGTCAGATTTTTCTGGCGGCGATCCTGTTGTATGTCACGGCCTCGCTGTTCACCAAGGGCGCCGGCGTGTTGGGCAAAGATATGGCGAGCTGCCTGCTGCAGCTGGCAGGCGGCGGTCTTGTGCTGCTGCTGTTGCATTTTTTCTACGGCCTTTTTTGTTCTTTGCTGTACCGTCAGGTTCATTCCGTTTTCAGCCAATGGATGGGAACGTTTTGTCTTTACGGCGCCGTCAGTCTGTTCCTGGGAATGCTCAGGCGCATCGGAGCCGGCGAAAGTATCGGCCTTCTCAGTCCCGGCATTCTGGGGAACGTCTCTTCTCAAGTGCTGCCCCGTTTTATCGGCGTGATCGGGACAATGCTGACGGGGCTGTGTCTTGTCGGGCTGGCGGCATTCAATTACGGACATCTCAACGCGGCTCGCATTGCCTGGCTCCGCGAGCGTTTGTCGTTTGTTCACGCGCCGCGCTGGCGTCGCCAAAAAGCGCCCCAGGCCCCCGCTTCTGCGCAAACCGAGGGAGAAGCCGAGCCGGCACAGGGTGAGGTCGAAGCGGCGCAGCCGGAAAAAAGCATTTCCGAAGAGACGTTGCCCAGCGAAGAAGTCGAGGCCGTCGCTTCTGAAGCGGAAAGTCCGCTGCAAAACGAGAGCCCCGGGAAAACAGGCTTCTGGGCCTCGCTGGGCGTTGCCGTGAAAGCGCTGTTCGGGCACGGCAAGAAGGAACATGAAAACGGCGAGATCATCGACGAGTACGCCGAGCAATACGCCGACGAACAGGGAGAAAACGCTGAAAGCGAAAATTACGGCGGTTACTTTGCCAACGTGCCCCAGGCCGATCGCTATGGCCATGAAGCGACGGGGACGCGGGAAGATGAACTTCCCGAAACAAATGGCGAAAATGCGTTCGCCGCCGGCACTTTGGGAGAATCCGGAAGCGTTGGCGAAGCGGAAAGCGCTTTTGCCGCGGCCGGTTCCGTGCCGATCAGCAAAAAGCCTTCCGTGGAAGTGGAACCGTCGGGAGATCTGGTCGGGACGGAGAACGTTCAGTTCTGCGCGGGACGCCCGATTCCCGCGGGAAGTTTCCCGCCGCCGCTCGATCTGCTCGGGCCGCATCGGGACATCGAAGAGGTCATCGACGATCGGCAGGCGCAGGAAAACGGACAGAAAGTGATCTTGTCGCTTGCCGATTTCGGCGTTTCCGCGGAACTGAAGCGCACGATCATCGGTCCGACGGTCGTGCAGTATCAGATCCAGTTGGCCCCGGGCATCAAGGTCAGCAAGGTGATGGCTCTCGGCAACGACATTGCCGTGGCGCTGGGCGTCTCTTCGATCCGAGTGGAAGCGCCGATCGTCGGCACTTCGTATATCGGTATCGAACTGCCCAACGTCAACCGCCGTTCCGTGCCGCTGCGCCAGATCCTGGAAAGCGATGTTTTCCAGAGAACGAAACTCAAGCTGCCGCTGCCGCTGGGGCAAACGGTGGACGGCCGCATCCTCATCTCCGGTTTGGAAGACCTGCCGCATCTGCTGATCGCCGGAACGACGGGATCGGGCAAGAGCATTTTCGTCAATAACTGCATCGTCTCTCTGTGCTATCACAACACGCCCGCAGAGCTGCGCTTCATCATGGTCGACCCCAAACGGGTCGAAATGGGCATCTACGAGTCGCTGCCGCATATCCTCGCCAAACCCATCGTCTCGGCGGCAGGGGCCGTGCATGCTCTGGCCTGGGCCGTGCGCGAGATGGAACGGCGCTACAACGTCTGCTATCAGGCGAAAGTCAAGGATATCTTTTCGTACAACAGTAAGGTCCTTCCCAAGGACCGTCTGCCTCATATCGTGATCATCGTCGACGAGCTGGCCGATCTGATGATGACGGCTCAGAAAGAAGTGGAAGACTGCATCATGAGCCTGGCGCAGAAGGCGCGCGCCTCCGGGATTCATCTGATGCTGGCGACGCAGCGCCCTTCCGTCAACGTGCTGACCGGAACCATCAAGGCGAACATCCCGGCGCGAGTGTCTTTCGCGCTGCCGTCGGCGATCGACTCGAAAACCATTCTGGACAAATCCGGCGCGCAAAATCTGCTGGGCAAGGGCGACATGCTCTTTGTCAGCACCAAAACGCCGCATCCGCTGCGGATCCAGTCGCCGTTCCTGGACGAGCAGACGAACATCAGGGTGGTCGAATATCTGCGCAATACTTTCGGCGATCCCGAATACGTCGATCTGGAAGAGCCCAGTGACGAAAAGGGTGGGAATTCTTCCGACTTTCTTGAAGATAACCGTCTTGAGGAAGCCATCAAGATCGTGCTCAGCACCGGCGTGGCATCGTCGAGCGGGCTGCAGCGCCAGATGCGCGTCGGTTTTACCCGCGCCGCCCGCATGGTCGATACGATGGAGTCCATGGGCATCGTCGGGCCGCAGCATGGCGGCAAACCCCGGGAAATTCTGGTGGACGAAGCGGAGGCCTTGGAGATTCTCGAGCAACTCCGCGGCGAATAGAAAAAATGACGGTGAAAAAGTCTGCGCCCGATGGGGAGCAAACTTTTTCATCGTCATGGCAGGAGTCGGGTATAAAAAAAGAGGCCCTTTCGGGCCTCTTGGCGTGTCGTTCTACCGGAAAAGTTCCGGCTGAAATCATTGGCAGCACAAGGAGCAGCGGCTTGTCCGTTTTGATTAGAGCGCTCTCTTGACTTTTCCGGAACGAAGGCAACGGGAGCAGATGCGCATTCTCTTCGCTTCGCCGCCGCCGAGATCCACGCGGACGGAGAAAAGGTTGAGCAGCCAGCGTCTGCGAGTTCTGCGATGAGAGTGGCTCAGCTGATTTCCCGTCGCAGGACCGCGACCACAGCAGTCACATACCTGGGACATTTAAAGCAGCCTCCTTTGTGTAGTGTTCAGTAACAACCAGTGAATTTTAACACAGGTACGGCCATTAAGGCAAATGATTTCGGAGATCTGAATATTTTCTTTAAGGAGAACATTTTTTCTCTCTGCGGGGAGCTTTGATTGGAGTCGTGAAGATGGACTATTCAGCAAAAATCGGACGTCTTGAGGAAATCTTGAAAAGCATGGAGCATACGGCCATGCCGCTTGAACAGACGCTGGCGCTCTATGAAGAAGGGCAGAAGCTTGTGGCCGAATGCCGTCAGTTCCTTGCCGAAGCGGAGGGAAAGGTCAAGAAGCTGGAGGCCGACGGAACGTTGAGCGACTTTGGCCGGCAGGAAGAAGATAAAGATGGACTTTAAAGAAGAACTGAGCTGCCGCTCGGCTTTTTTTGAAAGATCGCTGCGGACTTTTTGCGAAGAGGAGCGTCGTCGCATTCCAGCGCGGCTGCGCGAGGCCATGAATTATTCTTTGCTGGCGGGCGGCAAGCGCCTGCGCCCGATTTTGTGCATGGCCGGAGCGGAGATCATGGGAGAAAAAGCCGAGAGCGTTTTGCCGATGGCGACGGCGTTCGAAATGGCGCACACCGCGTCCTTGATTCACGACGACCTGCCCTGCATGGACAACGACAGTCTGCGACGCGGCAAGCCGACGAACCACGTCGTTTACGGCGAATCTCTGGCGCTGCTGGCCGGCGACGCGCTGTTTCTTGACGCGTTCGAGACCGCGCTCGCCGGTCTGCTGAAAAACGGCGCCGAACCGCAACGCTGCGTCCGGGCCCTCGCTCTTTTCGCGCAGGCGCTCGGCCCGGAAGGAATCTGCGGCGGCCAGGTGCTCGACACGGATCGCGCCAGCCAGACAGACGAACGGGATTTTGTCGTGGACGTCGCTTCGATGAAGACGATGGTGCTGATCCGCGCTTCGCTGTGCGCGGGAGCCATCTTGGCGGGGGCGGACGGCGAAGCGCTGCGGCGGCTCATGAAATACGGCGAGAACGTGGGACTGGCGTTCCAAATCGCCGACGACCTTCTCGACTGTACCGGTTCGCAGTCTGCGATGGGAAAGACGCTCGGCAAAGACGAAGCGCAGGACAAACGCACGTTCGTGCGCGCCTATGGTCTCGACGGCGCCCGCGCGCTGCTTCATGAGAAAACGCTGAACGCCGAAAAACAACTGGAGCCGTTCGCAGAAAAAGGCGCGTTCCTGCGGGCGCTGGCCGCCTATCTAGAGCACAGGTCGAATTGACATGGCGCTGCTGGACGACATCAAGGAACCGGGAGACGTAAAAAAGCTCTCCGAGAAAGAGCTTCCCGGACTGATCGACGAAGTGCGTTCGCGCATCGTCGACGTCACGCTGAAAAACGGCGGACATCTGGCTTCCTCTTTGGGAGCGGTGGAACTGATCGTGGCGCTGCTGCGGGTCTTCGATCCGCGGTACGATCGCGTTGTGTTCGACGTGGGGCATCAGGCCTATGCGTGGAAGATTTTGACAGGGCGCAACGCCCGTTTCGAGACGCTGCGGACGGAGGGCGGCGTCAGCGGTTTTCCGAAAATGAGCGAAAGCCCGTACGACCACTTCGGCGTCGGACACAGCAGTACCTCGCTTTCGGCGGCTTTGGGATACGCGGTCGCGCGCGATCTGCGCGGCGAAAAGCATCACGTCGTCGCCGTCATCGGCGACGGGGCGCTGATCAACGGCGAAGCTTTCGAAGCGCTGAATCACGCCGGTTCTCTCGACAATCCCGTGATCTTCGTCCTCAACGACAACGCCATGTCGATCAGCCCGCGCGTGGGCGGCATGGCGCTGCATCTGGCGAAACTGTCCACTTCCGCGCTGTACAAGGGCACGAAAAACGTCGTGAAGAGTTTTTGCCGAAAGGCGTTCCGCACCGACCGGGTCTATCGCCGTCTGGAGCGGATGAAGAACGCCGTCAAAAAAGTGCTGAGCCGCGGCAATCTTTTCAGCGACATGGGGCTGACGTACTGGGGCCCTTTCGACGGACACGACGAACAGGAGCTCGAGCGCGTCTTCGCCCTGGCGAAAAATTACGACGGTCCCCTGCTGATCCACGTGCTCACGGAAAAAGGCAAGGGGTACGCGCCGGCCGAAGAAAATCCCGTCGCCTATCACGGCGTCGCCGCCGCGGGGAAAACGCCTGCGAATTCGGCGAGCTGGAGCGGGGCGGCGGCCGCGTGCATCGAAGAGCTGGCGGAAAAAGATCCCCGCGTCACGGTCCTGACCCCGGCCATGACGGAAGGATGCGCGCTGAATCATTTCCGCGCCGCTTTCCCGCGACGTTTTTTCGACGTAGGCATCGCCGAAGAACACATGCTCACGTTCGCCGCGGGACAGGCCGCCGGCGGCCTCAGGCCGATCGCCTGCGTCTATTCGACGTTTTTGCAGCGGGCGATGGACCAGCTGGTGCACGATATCTGCCTGCAGCGGCTGCCGGTGATCCTTGCCGTGGACCGCGCCGGACTGGTGGGCGAGGACGGCGAGACGCATCAGGGACTGTTCGACATGAACTGGGCCAGCGCCGTTCCCAACCTGAAAGTCTGGGCGCCTTACGACTGTCGCTCGCTGAAAGCCGCCTTCGAGAGCGCGGCGCGCTGTGAGGGGCCGTCGCTGATCCGCTATCCGCGCGGCGGCGCCGTGGAACGGCTGACGCCGGCCGACGCTTTCGAGACGGCAGATTTCGCCTTCGTGAATCGGAACAGCTCGTGGTGCGTCGCTGCGGCCGGTTCGGCCTGCCAGATCGCGCGCCGGGCCGCCAAACTCGTTGACGAACGCGTCGGCGCGGCGCCCGACCTGCTCTATCTGAACCGCGTTTCTCCGCTGCCGGAAGAGGCGCTGGCGCGACTGGACGGAAAAAAACTCCTCGTCACGGCCGAAGAAGCGTATGAGCGCGGCGGTCTGGGCGAGCACTTGGCTTTGTTTTGCGCGGAGCGCGGTTTGCGGTGCGCCGTGCGGGCGGTGGCGCTGCCGGCGGCCTTCGTCGCGCCGGGCACGCCGGCGCAACAGCGAAAGCGCCTCGGCCTGACGCCCGAAAGGATCGTGGAAATCTATGAGCGCCAGATGCGTTAAAAAACGGCTCGATCTGCGGCTGGTCGAAGAGGGGCTGGCCGATTCCGTTCAGGCGGCCGGCGCTCTGGTCATGGCCGGGGAGGTCCTGGTCGACGGTCAACCGGCGTCCGGCGCCGGGCAGCCGGTGAAGGACGCCGCCGTCGTGCGCCTGAAAAGCGGTTCCGGCGGCTGGGTCAGCCGCGGCGCCCATAAACTGCTGACGGCGATCGAGCGTTTTCATTTGAAATTGGAAGGCCGCGTTTGCCTCGACGTCGGCGCTTCGACGGGCGGTTTTACCCAGGTGATGCTTAAGTACGGCGCGGCGAAAGTCTACGCCGTCGACGTCGGTTATGGGCTGCTCGATTGGAGCCTGCGCACGGATCCGCGGGTCGTCGTCATGGAACGCCGGAACGCCCGTTTCCTGACGGGGGAGATGTTTTCGCCGCGGCCGGGTTTCGTCTGCAGCGACGCCTCCTTCATATCGCTGCGCCTGCTGCTGAACCCGATGGCGGCGGCCAGCGCCGAGAATGCCGAAGCCGTGGTGCTGGTCAAACCGCAGTTCGAAGCCCGCCGCGAAGACCTCGGCAAAGGCGGCGTGGTGCGCTCACCCGAAGTTCACCGTGCCGTGCTGGAAGAGCTGGCCGATTTTATCGGCCGGGAAACTCCGTGGGGGATGGAAGAGGCGACGTGGTCGGAAATCAAGGGTCCCAAGGGCAACATCGAATTCCTGTTCCATTTAAGAAAAAATATAACGTCGGCGGAAGTGGATTTTTGTGGGCTGGTGCGCGCGAGCCACGAAGCTCTCGCCGGATGAGCGGAACTTTTTAAGGCGCCGGAGGAAACTGTGTCCCGTTTCCTCCGGCGCCTTTTTTGTTCGGGTGCGGGAATCGATGCTTTTGAATTGTCGGCTTCGTGAAATCTGCTATAATCGCATTGAATTCTTTTTGTGAAACGGAATCCCTGGTGTATTTCCGATGGAGGACAGTCGATGAAATTCGGCCTGATTGTTAATTTGTCGAAGCCCGAAGCGGTCCAGCTGGCTGAGGAGCTGTGCGCATGGGGAAGAAAGAGAAACAATCCCTTTTTGCTCTTTGCCGATGAGGCGCCGGCGCTTCGTCAGAGCGGGATCCCTCTTGACCGTTGGCTGGCGGAGGTCGAAACGGCGCTGGTGATCGGCGGCGACGGCACTTTTCTGCAGGCCGCCCATCTTGTGCAGCACAGCGGCATCAACCTGTTCGGCGTCTCCGTGGGACACTTGGGCTTCCTGGCGGTCGGCGATCCGCGGCGCGTGCGCGAACAGATCGAGCAAATCGAAAAGGGCGATTTTAAGATCGAACGGCGGCGTTGTCTCGAAGGCGTATTGGCGACGGAGGAGAAAGAACGGTGCGTTTTCGCTCTCAACGATCTCGTGCTCAGCAAGGGAATCCAGGCGCGGCTGGTCTCTCTCGACGTGCAGGTGCAGGGGAAGCCGATATGCGAATACCGCGCCGACGGCGTGATCGTCTCGACGCCCACGGGTTCCACCGCTTACGCCCTCTCGGCCGGCGGGCCGATCGTTCCGCCGTCGCTGGACTGCATGCTGCTGGTCCCCATTTGCGCGCACACGTTATATGCGCGCCCCACGCTGCTGGGGCCGGACGACTGTCTGACGCTGCGCCCGACGGAAAATTCCGAGCTGTTTTTGACGGTGGACGGCGCCGACGTTTATCCTCTTTCCAGCCGCGATCGTCTCGATGTGCGGCTCTCCAGGGATCACGGCGTCAACACCATCTCGCTGCCTCAGTTCGACTATTACGATCTGCTTCATGAAAAACTCCTGTGGGGCTGGAATCCAGTTTCCGAAAGGAGCGCCCGCCGTGCTTGAAGAGCTGAAACTCATTTCCGTGGGCGGCATCGGGCAGACTTCGCTGAACTTCGGCGCCGGTCTGACGGCGGTCACGGGCGAGAGCGGCGCCGGGAAGAGCAGCCTGGTGCGCGGCCTCGAACTGGTCTGCGGAAAACGCAGCTCCGGCGGCACGATTCGCGCCGGAGATGAAACAGCCGTCGCGGAAGCGTTCTTTTATCAGCCCGGTCGTCTGGAAGGCGTCGGCGAGGAGCTGCAGCCTCAGGATTGCTCGCTGGCGCTGCGGCGCGAACTGTCGCGCTCCGGGCGCGGCAAGTGTTCCGTCCAGGGGCAGACGGTGCCGCTGAACACCGTCTTGGAACTGGCCCCGCGTCTGATCACGATCCAGAGTCAGTTCGCCCAGCTCGAGCTGCTCGATCCCGACCGCCAGCTCAAAATCCTCGACGCCTGCGGCGGTGACGAGTTGAAAGAAACGAAGGCGCGGCTGGAAAAGGAATTCCATGAAGTGTTGGACTGCGAAAGAGAGCTGCGCCGCAACAAGCAGCGCGAGCAGGAAATCACGTCGGCTTACGGGGCGCTGTCCGAGATCGCGCCTTTTTTGGAACGCGCCGGTCTGCAGCCTGACAGCGAAGAACGGCTGAACGAGGACTTCGCCGAAGCGGAGCGAGAACTCAAGCGCCTCCACGAGCTGCGCGGCCGCTTCCGCATGCTGCAAAACCAGGAAAGCGGCGGCCTGATCTCCGAACTTTCGGGCGTCCTCAGCGACCTTTCCAGACTCGTGCCCTCCGGGAGCCGCGAAGCGCTTGGCGAGACGTCGCAAAAAGCGCTCGCCGTTCTCGAGGACGTCGCGGACAAAATCGGCGCGCTGGCCTCTTCGGAAACGATTGAGAATCTCGAAGCGGAACTGGAAGTTCTTGAAACTTCCCTCGGTCAGATTCGCAAGAGCAAGCGCCTGGCCAAGGTGAACACCGTCGAGGAATTGTTGGAGTACTGGCATAAAGGCGAAGAGGAATTGCGCTGGCTGAGCGGATCGGGAAAAATCCAGTCCGAACTGAACGAGAAAATCGCGGCCGCCAAGAAAGCCGTCGCGAAGGAGGCGCGTACGCTGCTGGAACAGCGCACCGCGGCGGCGCTGGCGCTGCAGGCGCGAGTCAGCGAGAACCTTGCCGGCATGGCGATGGAGAACACGCAGTTTCGCATCCGCATCACCGAAACGAATAAGCTGAAAGCGAACGGCGCCGAGAAGGTGGACTTCGTCCTGCGGCGCGGCAGTCAGGAAATTCCCGTGGCCAAAGCGGCTTCCGGCGGCGAGCTGAGCCGCATCCTTCTGGCCATCCAGATCTCGCTTCCCGACGAGCTGATGCCGCCCACGGTCGTTTTCGACGAGGTGGAGGCTGGCCTGGGCGGACGGGCCGCTTATCTGACCGGCCTGAAGCTGCGCGAGCTGGCCGACCGTGTCCAGGTCATCCTGATCACCCATGAAGCCAGCATCGCGGCGCTGGCAAACCGACATTACCGCGTAGCGCGCCGCGGCACGCTCTCCACCGTGACGCATGTCGAGGGAGAAGAGCGGGTGAGGGAGATCGCGCGTATGCTCTCCGGGAACGATCGGGAAGAAGAGGCGCTTTCACATGCGCGCAAGCTGCTTGGCGCGGACGGCGCCGAGGAGGAAATCGTTTTTGATCCGGACCATTTTTTTGACGGAAAAAGCAGTCCCTTGTGATCGCCGGGCATAAGGCGACTGCAGGGGACTGCTTTTTGGGGAACGGGCAAAATTATTCGTGATTGCGATTCTGGACGTGGCGCATATAAGCTTGAAGGTCCTTGGACGTGTTGACAAGATGGCTTTCCAGAGCCTTGAGCGTGCGGTCGAGGTCATGGGCCTTCACGCCCGCGAGGATCTCGCGGTGCTGCTCCTCCGATTCCTTGCGCATGGAACTGAGATGGTTGCGGATGTAACGGTCGACCTGACGGCGCAGTTTGGCGAGCATATCGAGCGTCATCGGGCGGTCGGCCGGCTCGTACAGCGAGGAATGGAAGAGCACGTTCATGTCGCGCCATTTGACGGGATCTTCCTCTTTTTCCATCTTGTCCAGCAGGACCTCTTCTTCCTGAATCAGCGCGTTCGAGATCAGGTCGAAGGAGACTTTCATGATGCCCACCTCGAGCCAGGTGATCATGTCGTAAATTTCGCGGGCGTCTTCAAGACTCAGCCCGGAAACGATCGCGCCGCGGCGCCCGCGGAATTCGACCAGTCCTTCGATCTCGAGCTGCTTCAAAGCTTCCCGCAGCGGGATCGGGCTGACGCCCATCCGCGCCGCGAGCTGGTTCTGCAGCAACTGCTCGTTTTCCTGAAGAATCCCCCGATAAATGGCCTCGCGCAGCACGTTGGCGATGTAGTACGAGGCGGCCTTGTCTCCGCTGATACGAGGCATCAGCTCTTCCAATGTCATGTTTCAGATTTCTCCCTTCCCGAAAGCAAAATTTCTGCCTGGATACTATATTATTCTACTCTCTCGGAGTATAAAAATCCACGTCCTATTTTTATGTTATTTTATTATATATAGAATCTCATTTCGAATTATACTCATTTGACAAACAAACTTCGCCTCCATATACTTAAGAAAAATAAGAAGTCAACTGGAGGCGTTTTGATGAAAAAGATCATGGTTTCTGGCTGTCTCGGCCAGATCGGCACAGAGCTCGTCACCAAGCTGAGACATGATTACGGCGCGGAAAACGTTCTCGCGACCGATATCCGCGAGGACTCGGCCCATGTCCTTCCCGAAGGGCCTTTTGTGATTCTCGACGCCCGCGACGGCAAAAAGTATGCGGAGCAGGTCGAAAAGTTCAAGCCGGACACGATCTATCATTTGGCCGGACTGCTTTCCGCGACGGCCGAGAAGAAACCTCAGCTCGCCTGGGACATCAACATCAACGGGATCTGCAACGCCCTCGAATGCGGGCGGATCTATCACAGCGCCGTCTTTTTCCCCAGTTCCATCGCCGCCTTCGGTCCCGATACGCCTCGCGACAAAACGCCGCAGGACACGCTGCAGCGCCCCAATACGATCTACGGCGTGACGAAAGTGGCCAGCGAACTCCTGGCGGAATATTACCATAAAAAATGGGGCGTCGACACGCGCGGCGTGCGTTTCCCCGGCCTGATCTCCTACAAGACGCTGCCCGGCGGCGGCACCACCGACTACGCGGTCGACATTTACTATCAGGCCGTGCAGCAGGGCAAATACACCAGCTACATCGCCAAGGGCACCTACATGGACATGATGTACATTCCCGACGCGATCGACGGCATGATCCAGCTGATGGAAGCCGATCCGTCGCGTCTGGTCCACCGTTGCTGTTTCAACATCACCAGCATGAGTTTCGAGCCGGAACAGATCGCCGCGGCGATCCGCGCTCACATTCCTTCGTTCGCGCTGGATTACGCCGTCGATCCCGTCCGCCAGGCCATCGCCGACAGCTGGCCGAACTCTCTCGACGATTCGGCCGCCCGGACGGAATGGGACTGGAATCCCAAATACGACTTGGAGAGCATGACGGTGGACATGCTCAAAAACCTGCGCGTCAAACTCGGCGCCGCGGCGAAGTTTTAAGTGGAAAAATCTCGTAAGGCAGGAGGCGTTCATGCAATGAAAAAACTTGAAGCGGTACTGACGGCGGAGCTTGAAAAACTGAAACAGGAAGGCCGTCTGAAGGGCAAGGAACAGATCATCGTCGACGTGAAAAAGGGCGAAGGCGCCAAGGGGCCCCGTTATTTCCTGAAAGGGGAGGGCGCCAAGGAATTCATCCGCATGAATTCCAACTCCTATCTGGGTCTGTCGCTGCGCGAGGACATGATCGCCGCGGAGGAGGAGGGCACGCGCAAATACGGCGTCGGCCCCGGCGCGGTCCGCTTCATCAGCGGTACCTTCAAGGCTCACCGCGATCTCGAGCACAAGCTGGCCGCGTTCCACGGCCGCGAGGACGCCATGATCTTCAGCGCCGCCTATGTGACCGTCGGCGGCGTCCTGACCTCGCTGATCAGCAAGGAGACTTTCGTCGTCAGCGACGAGCTGAACCACAACAGCATCATCAACGCCATCAAACTGGGCTTGGGCAAGTCGGGACTGCGCGCCGTCTACAAACACAATTCCCTCGACGACCTCAAGCGCTGCCTGGACGAAGCCGTGCAGAGCGGCGCCAAGCGCGCTCTTGTCGTTACCGACGGCATCTTCAGCATGAGAGGCGACTACGCGCCGCTGAAGGAGATCGTCGAACTGGTGCACAGCTATGACGACCGTTTCGCCGAGGACGCGTTCGTCGTGGTAGACGATTCCCACGGCGTCGGCGCGTTCGGCCGCACGGGGCGCGGCACGGAAGAGATCACCGGCGCCCGCGTGGACGTGCTGATGGGCACGCTCGGCAAGGCGTACGGCGTCAACGGCGGCTATGTCGTCGGCTCGCGCGCGCTGATCACGTACCTGCGCGAGCACGCGGCCATGTACATCTACTCGAACCCCATCACCGTCGGCGAAGCGTACGCGGCCATGAAGGCGCTGGAGATCCTCGACAGCGAGGAAGGGCGCAGGATCCTCGCCCATCTGCGCACCGTGACCAAACGTTTCGAGGACGGCCTGGTCAAGCTCGGTTACGAGACGATCCCCGGCGAGCATCCCGTGACGCCGCTCGTGCTTCACGACACGGCCCGTACCAAGGCTCTCGTGGCGCACCTGACGGAGCGCGGCGTGCTGGCCACCGGCATGACCTATCCCGTGGTCCCCAAGGGCGCCGAGGAAATCCGCTTCCAGATCAACGCGGACCACACCGAAGCCGACATCGACGAAGTGCTGGCGGTGATCGCCTCGTTCAAGGGCTAAAATTGTTTTCCCGCGGCCGCCATTCCGGCGGCCGCTTTTCCCCCTTGCGAAAAAAAGCCTTGCAACTCTTGCGAAGCGATGCTACAATGCTTTTCGACCTGTTACTCCGTTGCTCCCTCTCGGGAGCTTCCCGTTCTGCTTTGCTTCCATGGAGCGCAAAGTCGGAGAGGAGCTACGTTGTTTCAGGATTATTGCCCCATGAGGTGAAGTATCATGTTGGAGAAGACAGTCAAAACAGAGCTTATCGAGAAGTATCGCGTGCATCCCACCGATACCGGTTCGCCCGAAGTGCAGATCGCCGTTCTCACGCAGAGGATCCGCGACCTCACCGATCACCTGCGCGTGCACGTCCACGACCACCATTCCAAGAAGGGCCTTCTGACCCTTGTCGGAAAGCGCCGCAAGCTTCTGCGCTACCTGAGCGGCAAGGATTTCAACCGCTACAAGCAGCTGATCGAGAGCCTGGGCCTTCGTCATTGAGCCAAACCGAAAAAGAGAGTCCCGTTTCGTCCGGGGCTCTCTTTCTTTTTTGACAAAAAAGTTTTTAGGGATTCTAGGGGCGGTTTTCTCGGATTTATTCGCTGATCTTGAAATTCGGCTCTCGCATTTACATGAAATTGTGATATTCTTACGCTATTATATATCGCGATCGAAAAGAAAGAGGAGGAGTCTTTTATATGGAAAAGACCTACACACTGAACGTCGGCGGTCAGGACCTGGTTTTCAAAACCGGAAAAGTCGCCAAGCAGGCGAACGCCGCCGTCGTGGCAAGCCACGGAGAAACGACCATTCTCACCACGGCCTGCATGTCGGACAAGCCCCGCGTGGGATTGGATTTCTTCCCGCTGCTCGTCGATTTTGAAGAACGCTATTACGCTGCCGGCAAGATCCCCGGCGGCTACATCAAGAGAGAAGGGCGCCCTTCGCAGACCGCCATTCTCAGCGCCCGCGTCGTCGATCGCTCGATCCGCTCGCTCTTCGACGATTCCATGCGCAACGACGTGCACGTCGTCGCCACGGTGCTGGCGGTCGACCAGAAAAATCCCGCCAACATCCTCGCCATCAACGCCGCTTCCATGGCGCTGACGATCTCCGACATCCCCTGGAGCGGCCCTGTGGGCGCGGTCCGCATGGGCTGCATCGACGGCGAACTCGTCGTCAATCCCACCGAGGACCGGATGGCCGAGAGCACGCTCGACCTGACGGTGGCCGGACATGCCGGCGGCATCACCATGGTCGAAGCCGGAGCCAGGGAAGTTCCCGAAGAGCTGCTCGTCAACGCCTTGCAGACGGCGCAGGACGAGATCAAAAAGATCGTCGCGTTCCAGCTCCAGGTCCGCGCGGAGATCGGCCAGCCCAAGGCGGTGCTGCCCGCGCCGCTGGCGATCGAAGAGATCGACCGCTGGGTGAAGGACAACCTGCGCGAGGAGACCGCAAAGGCCGTCATGATCCACGGCAAAAAGGAGCGCGGCGCCGCAATCTCCGCGCTGGTGGAGAAGACGACGGCCCATTTCGCCGACCTTTACGCCGATGCGGAAAGCTACATCGCCGGCGCGGTGGAATCGCTGGTCAAGAGCACGATGCGCACGATCACGGCCCGCGACAAGATCCGCGCCGACGGCCGTGCCACCGACGAGATCCGCCCGATTTCCTGCGAAGTGAACGTGCTGCCCAAAGTCCACGGTTCGGCGCTGTTCACCCGCGGCGAGACGCAGGCTCTGGTGGTCACCACGCTGGGCATGCTGGGCGAGGACGACCAGATCATTGACGGCCTGAAACTCGACGAGCCCAACAAGAGATTCCTGCTGCACTACAACTTCCCGCCGTATTCCGTGGGCGAGATCAAGCCCATGCGCGGCCCCGGGCGCCGCGAGATCGGCCACGGCGCCCTCGCCGAGCGCGCGCTGGCGCCGCTGGTGCCGGGCGAGGAAGAGTTCCCCTACGTGGTGCGCGTCGTCTCCGACATCCTCGAGTCCAACGGCTCCAGTTCGCAGGCCTCGATCTGCGGCGGCAGCCTTTCGATGATGGCCGCCGGCGTGCCCATGAAAAAGCACGTGGCCGGCATCGCCATGGGCCTGATCAAGGAAGGCGACGACATGGTCATCCTCACCGACATCCAGGGACTGGAAGACCATTACGGCGACATGGACTTCAAAGTCGCCGGCACCCGCGACGGCGTCACGGCGCTGCAGATGGACAACAAGGCCGGCGGCATCACCCGCGAGATCCTGTCCCGCGCGCTGATGCAGGCCCATCAGGCCCGCATGCAGATCCTCGACGCAATGGAAACCTGCATCCCCGAGCCCGCGCCCCTGTCGCCCAACGCGCCCCGCATCTTCACGATGAACATCGACGTGGACAAGATCCGCGACGTGATCGGCCCCGGCGGCAAAGTCATCCGCAACATCGTGCAGGAGAGCGGCGCCAAGATCAACGTCGAGGACGACGGCAGCGTGTACATCTGCGCCGTGTCGCCCGACAGCGTCGAGAAAGCCCGTCAGATGATCCACGACATTGTCCGCGAGGTCGAAGCCGGCGAAGCTTTCTACGGCACCGTCACCCGCCTGATGGCCTTCGGCGCGTTCGTCGAGGTGCTGCCCGGCAAGGAGGGGCTGCTTCACATCAGCGAGATCAGCACCAAGCACATCGGCAAGGTCGAAGACGTTTTCGCCCCCGGCGATCACGTCATCGTCGAAGTCAAGGAGATCGACGACCAGAACCGCATCAATCTGTCGCGCCGCCGCCTGCTGGCCGACCCCGCCCTGATCGAGTCGGCCGGGCTGACGCAGTACCTCCCTGCGGAAGAGGAACGCGACAAAATGATCGCCGCTTTGCCCGATGCGTCCGCCCCGTCGCGCGACCGGGCGCCCCGCCGCGACGGCGACCGCGAGCGCCGGGGAGACCGCGGTCCGTTCCGCCGCGACCGCCGCTGATCATGACGCTGACCGTCAAGATCCGGCGCGAGAGCGAAAACATCCCGCTGCCCGAGTACGCTACGCCTCAGGCGGCGGGAATGGACCTTCGCGCCAGCGAAGACGCGGTGCTCGAACCCGGCAAAATCGTCAGCGTCGGGACTGGCCTTCACATCGAACTGCCCGCAGGGTATGAAGCGCAAATTCGCCCCCGCAGCGGACTGGCGCTGAAGTACGGCATTTCGCTGCCGAACGCGCCGGGCACGATCGACGCCGATTATCGCGGCGAAATCCGCGTGATTCTGGTAAATTTGGGGCGCGAGCCTTTTTCCGTCCATGCGGGCGACCGTATCGCCCAGATGGTGGTGGCTCCCGTCACAAGGATCGGCTGGCAGCCCAGCGAAACGCTCAGCGAAACGAGCCGTCAGAATGGCGGCTTCGGCAGCACGGGAACCCGTTAAGGCCCGTCGAGACAATACCGGTACCACAATGCAGCGCGCTGCGCAGAGTAAGCGCATCGCGCTTGAGAAGGAGGCAACAAAATGTTCAAATATCGGGGCCCCGAAGGGCAAACGCTGGAAAGCGAAGCGCTCAAGGCCGGAGACATCCTTTCCCGGTGGAAGCTGGACAAGGGAGCCGTCGCCGCTTTCGTCGACGGAGAAGAAAAAGATCTCGACGTCGTGATCGACCACGACGCGGAGGTCAAACCGATCACGCCGGAGACGGAAGAGGGCATCGAAATCGTCCGCCACTCCACGGCACATCTGCTGGCCGAGGCCGTCATGAACCTGTACCCGGCCGCCAAGGTGGCCATCGGCCCGACAATCAAAGACGGCTTTTACTACGACATCGAGTTTCCCGAGACGGTCTCCGAGGAGATCTTGCCCGCGCTTGAAAAAGAAATGCGCCGCATCGCCAAGCGCTCCATCCCGCTGCGCCGCGAACGGGTCGGCGTAGCCGACGCCATCAAACTGTTCAGGGAGCGCAACGATCCCTACAAAGTCGAAATTCTCGAGGGCGTCGGCGACGAGACCGTCAACCTGTACTGGCAGGACGATTACGTCGATCTGTGCCGCGGCCCGCACGTCCCCAACACGCGCTTTTTGAAGCACTTCAAGCTGCTGTCGATGGCTGGGGCGTACTGGCGCGGCGACGAGCACAACATCATGCTGACCCGCATCTACGGCACCGCCTTCAACACGCAGGAAGAGCTCGACGCCTACATCACCCGCATGGAAGAGGCGCGCCGCCGCGACCACCGCAAGCTCGGCAAGGAACTCGACCTGTTCAGCCTTCACAACGAAGGCGTCGGCTTCCCGTTCTTCCATCCCAAAGGCATGGTCGTCATGAACAAGCTCATGTCCTTCTGGCGCCGCCTGCATTTTCTCAACGGCTATACCGAGGCCCGCACGCCGCAGATCCTCAACCGCGATCTGTGGCTCCGTTCCGGCCACTGGGACCATTACCGCGAGAACATGTACTTCACCACCATCGACGACATCCCGCACGCGATCAAGCCCATGAACTGCCCGGGCGGCATCATCATCTACAAGACCAGCAAGCACAGCTATCGCGAGCTGCCCATCCGCATGGGCGAGCTGGGCGTCGTGCACCGCCACGAGCTTTCCGGCGCGCTGCACGGTCTGATGCGCGTGCGCTGCTTCACACAGGACGACGCTCATCACTTCTGCACGCCCGAACAGATCAAGGACGAAGTGAAGCTAATCATGAAGCTGAACGACTACGTGTACACGCACGTCTTCGGCTTCAAGTATCATGTCGAACTGTCGACCCGCCCCGAGAACTCCATGGGCAGCGACGAGCTCTGGGAGATCGCCGAGAACGCCCTGAGCGAGACCCTCGCGGAGACAGGCACGCCTTATGTGCTCAACCCCGGCGACGGCGCGTTCTATGGCCCCAAGATCGACTTCCACCTCGAAGACTGCATCGGCCGCACCTGGCAGTGCGGCACCATCCAGCTCGACTTCACGATGCCCGAGAAGTTCGACATGACCTACGTCGGCGCTGACGGCAGGGAACACCGCCCCGTCATGCTGCACCGCACGATCCTGGGCAGCATCGAGCGCTTCATGGGCATCCTCATCGAGAACTACGCCGGCGCGTTCCCTTATTGGCTGGCCCCCGTGCAGGTCAAGCTGCTCGCGGTGAGCGACGACCATTTGCCCTACGCCCGCGAAGTGGCCGAGAAGCTTCAGAACCTGAACGTCCGCGTCGAAATCGACCGCCGCGACGAAAAGCTGGGACGCAAGATCCGCGACGCGCAGATGGAAAAGGTGCCCTACATGCTCGTGATCGGCGACAAGGAAGTGGAAGCGCGCACCGTGGCCGTCCGCGACCGCGCCAAGGGCGACCTCGGCAGCATGGACTTCGCCGCCTTCACCGGGCTCCTGGCGGAACAGTACGATCCCGAAAAGGAAAACTTCCGCGTCAGGCTCGGTCAGTGACGCGGAAACGGAGAACGGCCGCGGCGGCGCGGATGAAAAAGAAGATATTCAGCCGCCTTGCCGCGGCAAACTTCATATCGAAACAAGACGACAGCGTTGGAAGGCAGCCCCTTCCAGCGCTGTTTGTTATGCGGTGACGGCCGCGCCCCGATCGGCCTTTCGTTTTTTTGCCCGCGCCGCGTTTGGACGACGGACATCTCCTTTATTAAACAGCGAAGATTTCTGCAATATGACTTGCGATTGTGCGTACAATCGCGTACAATGGACTCAAAAAGGAGGGATCTTCATGGCACAGAAATCTGCTAATTTATATGTAAGGATCGAACCGGATGTCAAAGAACAGGCGGAAAGCATTTTATCTGCGTTAGGTGTGCCGGCTTCCAATGCCATCAATATGTTTTACAAACAGATCATCATCCACAGAGGGCTTCCGTTTGAAGTTGTACTTCCCGCCAGGAGACCGCTTGATCTGTCGGAAATGAGCGCAGTGGAGTTGTCGGAGGAACTTGAGAAAGGATATGCGGACATGAAGGCTGGGAGAACTAAGCCGGCGAAGGAGGTCTTTTCAGCGATCCGTAAAGGCTATGCCTTATGACGAGATATGAGACGGCTATTTCTTGCCAAGCAGAGCAGGACCTACGGGAAATATTCGAATATATTGCCTTTGAACTGCTCGCTCCTGAGAGTGCGAATTCTCAACTTACACGGCTGGAACGTGCGATAGGGAAACTTGAAACGTTTCCGGAAAAGCACAGGCAATATGCAAAAGAACCTTGGAAAAGCAGGAATCTCAGGGTAATGCCGGTAGATGATTATTGTGTTTTCTATATCCCCGACAAAGAAGAAATGACAGCAACTGTCATTCGTGTGATCTATGGCGGCAGAGATATAGATAAACAATTAGAACAGTTCACAGATGATATACCAGAGGCATGATAATGGAAAACAAGAGTTGCAATATCTGCGGAAAGACGATCAATGTCAGTCCTGCCCGGAGGGATCGCTGATCCAAGTCGGCACGATGGATCGTACTGTCCCGCCGGAGGTTGGGGCGGAACAGTACGATCCCGAAAAGGAAAACTTCCGCGTCAGGCTCGGCCAGTGACGCGGAAACGGAGAACGACCGCGGCGGCGCGGATGAAAAAGAAGATATTCAGCCGCCTTGCTGCGGCAAACTTCATATCGAAACAAGACGACAGCGCTGGAAGGCCGCCCCTTCCAGCGCTGTTTGTTATGCGGCGACGGCCGCGGCGATACGCCTGGGCGAGCCTTCTCATCCTCGAAAAATAGCCGTTTGGATGACAGACTTTTGGGGGGAAAATATTAAAATTCCCGTGGTGAACCGTGAGATCACGGTCAACGCATAGGCTTGCGCCACGGATATTTTATCGTTTCAATTTTGCGAGGAGGTGTTTCGAAGATGAAAAGAAACACGTCATGCTGGGCGGCGCTGGCGGTGGATGGAGACTTTGAGAACCTGGACGCGAGCGGTGCCACGACGCTGGGCGGGACATTGGACGTGAATGGCGACACCACTTCGCTGGTTCTGGGAATCAACCGTTACTTCAGCGAAGACGTGCTGCTGAGCCTTGGCAGCACGATCGGCAGGCAGCCCATGGTGAATCTGGGCGTCTCGTTCCGTCTCGGGCGCGACGCCAAAAAAGTTTCCAGCCGTCGCCAGCTCCGTCAGGAGCTGAACGAACAGGACGCTCTGCTTCTTTCGCTGCTGCGCCGCGTCGAAAAGCTGGAGCAGGAACGCCGCTAAGTCCGCGGAAGCGACTCTTTGACGTAATCTCTCAGGCGGAATGATCTTCTGTCCGATCAGACGCAATGAAGCTTGCCCATCTATGGGGACAAACAGCCGCGCCGGAGGGGGGCATTGAAAATCTCCCGGCCGTATGAGTCGACATACGACATCATCAGATCGACGTCCCGCTGAGTCAACCCAGCCAATGAAAAATGAAGATTGGGATCGCTCCGCTTAAAAAATTGCGTTAGACTTAAAGCAGCCTTACCCGTTTCAGATTAAATGCAACTCCGGTTCCTGTTTTACATCACGATCACTCTGACGGGGTACGAGCAAGGTTTTATGTCATAATCTTCGTGCATCATATTGATCTTTTCGTGCAAATGCCATATAATCGAGCTGTTGGTGGAAAAGGAGATGATCGTATGGCTGGAACAACTACCAATATCAGCATCCGTATGGACAGTGACTTGAAAGCACAGGCAGACGCCTTATTCGGTGAGCTTGGCATGAATCTTACGACGGCTTTCAACATCTTTGTGCGTCAGTCTCTCCGTGAGGGGGGGATTCCCTTTGATATCTGCCTCCATCAGCCACGCCAGGAGACGATTGCCGCCATGCTGGAAGCGGAGAGGATTGCGAAAGACCCGTCAGTAAAGGGTTATACCGACCTTGACGAGCTGTTCGCGGACCTTAAAAAGTGAGACAGACAAAGCTGACCGTCAAACTGACCACGGCATTTAAGAAGGACTACAAGCTCGCAATGAAGCGGGGATTAAAACTCGAACTTCTGGATGCCGTGATCGAACAGCTTGCCATGGGAAAGGTTCTGCCGAAGATCTACAGGGATCATGAGCTGGCCGGAAGCTGGAAAGGACACAGGGAATGCCATATCCTCTCCGATTGGCTTTTGATCTATCGGATTGAAGAAAGCGTGCTGGTGCTGACTATCTCCCGAACGGGAACGCACGGCGACCTGTTTGATAAATGAGGATGGTGCTGTATGGGGAAAAACCGTACGGTACTGTCCCTTTGTTGTTTATACTGTTTCAGAAGATTCAGCGCGAGAGCGCGGCGAGGGAGATTCAGCGTTTCAGTCAAGAAAGAGCATCAGACGGCTGATATTTTGTTCTCATAAAGAGAGAGCGGCGGCGCTTCCGGAGCGCGAGCGCTAAATGACCGAGCTAGCCGCCTGGCTGCTGCGTCGGGAAAACTGACGAGCGTCGGCCGAAAGACGCGAAGTCGGCGCTTGCGCAATTCGCCGGCGAGTGTTATACTCTCACAAGCGATAGAGAAGCAGAGGGATCCCCTCTCGCCTTGGCGGCGTCTTTCGGCAGCTGCGAGGTCATGCGCGAACGTCACAATTTATGTGAATGTGCATGAGGAGAGGCGGGGCCTTTCCTCATTTTTTTGTCGCCGCAAAATTTTGTGGAGGTGACTCACATAGCTAAGAAAATGCCCGACGAGCCGCGAGTGAACGAAGAGATCAACGCCGAGCAAATCCTTGTGATCGACAACGAGGGCAAGAAACTGGGCGTTATGACTCCGGCTGAAGGAATCGCCGCAGCGGAAGAGCGTGAGCTGGATCTTGTGGAAGTCGCGCCGGACGGCAATCCGCCCGTGTGCCGCATCCTTGATTTCGGCAAGTACCGTTATCAGCAGCAGAAGCGCGACAAAGACGCCCGCAAGAAGCAGAAGGTGCAGGCGCTCAAGGAAATCAAGATGCGTCCCAAGATCGACGAACACGATTACGATTTCAAGACGAAGGCCGTGGTCAAGTTCCTTGAAAGCGGGCATCGCGTGAAAGTGTCCATATTCTTCCGCGGCAGAGAGATGGCGTTTTTGGACAAAGGCCGTGAGGTCATTAACCGCGTCGCGGCTGACTGCGCTGCCGTCGGCAGGATGGACGAAGAGCCGCGCATGGAAGGCCGCTATATGAGAGCGTTGTTTGTGCCGCTTTTTAGTTCCGCCAGGAGCGACGGCAAAGAATAGAAAGCGAATTTTACGGAGGTTGTCAGTATGGTCTGGAAAGCAAAGACTCATTCCGGCGCGAAAAAGCGCTTTTCGTACACGGGCAGCGGCAAGATCAAGTATCAGAAGAACGGACGCCGCCACCTTCTGAGCACCAAAAACGCCAAGAGACACCGCCGCCTGCGTCAGGCGGGGCTTCTTGCCAACGGGCAGGAAGAGATGCTGCGTCTGATGATGCCCGGCAAGTAAGTTCAAAATTTTCAGAGGTGAAGATCGATGCGCGTTAAAGCAGCCAGTTCCAGCGATAGAAAGTACAAAAAGCTTTTTTCCATCACCAAGGGATTTTTCGGCCATAAGAAGAACAATTACCGCCGCGCCCGCGAAGCCTATCTGCACGCCCTGAGCAGCATGTTCAAGGACCGCCGCCGCAAGAAGAGGGATTTCCGCCGTCTGTGGATCTCCCGCATCAACGCGGCCGCGCGCATGGAGGGCATGTCGTACAGTTTCTTCATGAACGGCCTGAAGAAGGCCGGCATCGAAGTGAACCGCAAGATGCTTGCCGATCTTGCCGTCAACGACATGGCGGCTTTCCGCGGTATTGCCGAGCAGGCTCGCCAGGCTTTGGCCAAGTAAGGTTGGACGAAGAGCTCTTCAACCTGTTCAATGAAGAGAGCGAAGGGCTCCTGTCACAGAATGACAGGAGCCCTTCTG
>NZ_ADFP01000015.1 GCF_000177335.1 Pyramidobacter piscolens W5455 | reverse complement strand
CTGGTCGTCTTCGCGCAGTTTGCGGCGCAGGACTTTGCCGAGGGCGTTGCGGGGCAGATCGGTGACCAGTTTGATGCTGCGCGGCACTTTGTAGTGGGGCAGGCGCTCGCGGCACCAGTCGGCCAGTTCGGAGGATGTGGTGGTCACGCCCTCCTTGAGGATCACGAAGGCGCGCACGATCTGTCCCGTGACGGAGCGCGACACGCCGACGGCGGCCGATTCCATGACTTTGGGATTGGAGTTGAGCACGGCTTCGACTTCCTGCGGGTAGACGTTGAAGCCGCCGACGATGATCAGATCGCTGACGCGTTCCTGGATGAAGACGTTGCGCTTTTCGTCGACGCGCACCATGTCGCCGGTGTTGAACCAGCCGTTTTGAAATTTCTCGGCCGTGATCTGGGGGGCGTTGAAGTATCCCGACGCCACGTTGGGGCCTTTGACCCAAAGCACGCCTTCGTCGCCGGCCGCGGGCGAGCCGTCGACGTCGCGCAGCTGGTATTCGATGTCTTCGAGCAGCGGCCCCACCGAACCTTCGGGAGAACCGCCCGTCGCCTGGGCTGCGAGGATGGGCGAGCACTCGGTCAGGCCGTAGCCCTCGATGGGCCTGCCGCCGAGAAGCTGAGCGATGCGCCCGCGCAGCGAGGGCACGAGACGGTCGCCGCCGGAGACCACGTATTTGACGCGGCGGGGCTTCCAGCCCGTCTTGGCTGCGGCGCCGCAAAGGAAGTGCAGCAGCGTGGGCACCGTCACCAACAGCGTGGCGCCGCCTTCGTCGATGGCGCGCATGGTGCCTTCGACGGGCAAAAAGTTGCTGCGGATCACCTGGGGAATGCCGACAAACAGAGGCATGAATCCGGAAACGACACAGCCCAGCGTGTGAAAGTTGGGCAGCACGTTGAGCATGGTCTGCTCGCCGATGTCGGGAAGCACTTGTTTCAGCGCCTGATCCAGGCAGGTGAGGATGTTCATGTGAGTGAGCGGCACGCCCTTGGGCGTGCCCGTCGTGCCGGAAGTATAGAAGATCGAGCAGCAATCTTCGCTGGATTTGAGCGAAGGCGCGGCCTTGAACTCGGGCAGCGGGCCCGTGGCTTCGAGAAACACGAACGGGACCGGCAGCCCTCTGAGCCCTTCGGCATGTTCTTTCAACGCCGGAGCGGCGACGATCACCGCCGGCATGGAGTGTTTGATCAGCGCGCCGAGCGCCTGAGGTCCGGCCAGGGCGTTGAGCGGGGTTACGGAACCGCGCATTTTCCAGGCCGCCATGCACAGCGCCAAAAACGACGGACTGTTGGGCAGCATCGTCGCGATGCGGTCTCCGGCGCCGAAACCGGCTGCCTGCAGCCGCGTTACGTTTTCCTCTGCAAGACGGAACACGCGCTCCGCGGTCCACCATTCGCCTTCGTACCATGCCATCTGCCGAGGCGCCGACCAGTGAGCCGCAATAACGTCTTCCAGTCTCAATTTCTCTGCCATGGAAATACCCCTCCCGAAAAAATCCTTCGAACTTTCATGAATTCGCCGTGAAAGGCATAAGAAGACCTGCGGGAAGAACTCCGCCGCATGAAAAACGGCGTTTCGGCCGCAAGCGGCGGACGTCGTAAAACCGCTTTTCGGCCACAGCGATTGTCCCTTGGCGTGCCAAAAAAGAAAAAAGAGACAAATTTTCCCCCTGAAAAAATGTCCCGGCCGCGTCTCAAATGCCAGGCAATAGTGTATCATATGCAAGATAAAGTGGAGCGATTTTTTTGAAATTTTTTCGCCCTTTCGTGGGATAATAGTCAGCGGACGAAAATATTCAGCGTAGGAGGCTGATGGCAATGGCAGCACCGTGGGTATACATCAAAGATCTGAAAGATCATACAGGCGAGAGCGTCTGCGTGAAAGGCTGGATGTACAACAAGCGCAGTTCGGGAAAGATTCACTTCCTCCAGCTTCGCGACGGCTCGGGAACCGTTCAGGGCGTGATGGTCAAGGGCGAAGTTCCCGACGGACAGTTCGAAGCCGCCAAAGGGCTCTGGCTCGAGGCCAGTCTCGAAGCGACCGGCGTCGTGCGTACCGACAGCCGCGCGCCTTCCGGCGTGGAGCTGACCGTGACCGACCTGAAGATCCTTCAGAACCCCAGCGAAGAGTATCCGATCGGCAAGAAGGACCACGGCATCGATTTCCTGCTCGATACTCGCCATCTCTGGCTGCGCTCCAGCCGCCAGAACGCGTTGATGAAGATCCGCAACGAGATCATCTGGAGCTGGCGCAAGTTCTTTCACGACCGCGGCTTCATGCTCATGGACAGCCCCATCCTCACCGGCTCGATCGGCGAAGGCGCCGACGGACTGTTCGAGCTCGATTACTTCGACCAGAAAGCCTATCTGGCCCAGACCGGGCAGCTCTATGCCGAAGCCGCGGCCATGGCCTTCGGCAAAGTTTACTGCTTCGGCCCCACCTTCCGCGCCGAAAAATCGAAGACCCGCCGTCACCTCACCGAGTTCTGGATGCTCGAGCCGGAAATGGCCTTCTACGACAACAAGATGAACATGCAGCTTCAGGAAGACCTGGTCGTCGACACGGTGAAGAACGTGCTCGCCCATTGCGAAAAAGAGCTGGCCGTGCTCGAACGCGACGTCGAGCCGCTTGAAAAAGTCGTCGCCGGCCCGTTCTACCACCTCGACTACCGCGACGCCGTCAAGAAACTCAACGAACTGGGCAGCGACATCGAATTCGGCGACGACCTCGGCGCCGACGACGAGACCGTCCTCACCCGGCAGTACGACCGCCCCGTCTTCGTCGAGAACTACCCCAAAGACGCCAAGGCGTTTTACATGAAAGCCAACCCCGAAGACAACGGCGAGACCGTGGTCTGCTCCGACCTGCTCGCGCCCGAAGGCTACGGCGAGATCATCGGCGGTTCGCAGCGCGAAGAGGATTACGACCGGCTGCTGAACCGCATGAAAGAGCTGAAGATGAACCCCGCCGACTACGACTGGTACCTCGACCTGCGCAAATTCGGGTCCGTGCCCCACAGCGGCTTCGGCATCGGCCTCGAACGCACCATCACCTGGATCTGCGGCCTGCCCCACATCCGCGAAGTCATTCCGTTCCCCAGAACCATCTACCGCCTCAAGCCGTAAATCGGCGGACGCTTTCGAAACAACAAGCTCTCCCCGGTCCCGCGACGCGGATCGGGGAGAGCTTGTTTCGTCCGCGCGCCGCCAAGCGGGCGGTTGACAGAAAACTGCTCCCAATGTAGACTCATAAAGTCTATAAAATCGAAGAATCGTATAGATCTGTTGAGCGGCTTGTTCTTGCCATTTTTTGAAAAACATCGCTAGAAGTTATTTGCGTCGAGAATTTTCGCGCAGAGATAAAATCCGTCGATAGCGGCGTCATTTCTGTTTTTTCACATGTCAAGGGGCGCATCAAAGCAAATGATCGAGATTACGAATGTAAATAAACATTTTGATGATCTGCACGTCCTGAAAGATGTCAGCCTTACCATTGCCAACAATGAAGTTTTCGGCCTTGTGGGGCCCAGCGGAGTAGGCAAATCTACTCTCCTTGACTGCCTTATCGGGCTTTCCAAATACGATAGTGGTTCTATTTGTATTGATGGCATTAGGCTCGAAGAATTGAATGAAGAGGCCATGCGAGGGTTTCGCAGAAAAATAGGCATGATCTTTCAGAACTTTTCGCTTGTCTCGCGTAAAGATGTGTACCATAATATTTCACTTCCTATGGAATGCTGGCATTTTCCTGCAAAGGAAATCAGGGAACGTGTCGAACGCTTCGCTGAACTGACTAGCATACAGGACAAACTTGGAAAACGCCCTGATGAACTCAGCGGCGGGCAGAAACAGCGCGTCGCCATTGCCCGCGCTCTTACTATGGAACCCAGATACCTTCTTTGCGATGAGTGCACGAGTGCGCTTGATCCGAAAAGCACGCAGGCCATTCTTGCGCTTCTTAAAAATCTGTGTGAAAAAATCGGTCTTACCATCATCATGGTTACTCATGAAATGGCTGTCGTAGAGAGCATCTGTCAGCGTATGGCAGTGCTTGAAAGCGGCCGCATCGCAGCTATAGGCGATGTTGGAGAGATGTTCCGCAATAAACCTGAAGAACTTCGCCGTCTTCTCGGAGACGGCGTGAGCGAGGTCTCCATCACTCTTCCATCCGAAGATCTGGAGAAGTGCAAAGCCTTCCTGGACTCGGAAGGAATGGCATATAAAATTTCCCGAGGATTCTGACAATGACAGAAATCATGGATCACCTGCTTCGGGGGTCTAACCTTGTCCGTTATTTCCCTAACGTCATTCTTCCCGCTATTCTTGACACGCTTGTTATGGTCGTCGGTTCGGCGGTACTTGCCATCTTCTTCGGCATCCTTTTGGGAGTTGTGCTTATCCTGACTGACAAAGACGGTCTTTCTCCCCATCCCGTTATATATGCCGTGCTTGGCAGACTCACCGACATTGTCCGTTCGTTTCCTATGATGATTCTCATTGTCGCCATAGCGCCACTCACACGTATGGTCATCGGCACGAAAGTCGGCGTTAGAGCGGCGATCTTTGCCATCACCATCGGCAGCACTCCCTTTGCGACGCGCATGACCGAAAACTCTCTGCGCACTGTTGACCCTAAACTTGTCAAGGCCGCCAAAGCTTTTGGAGCCTCTAAACTCCAGATCATCTTCAAAGTCATGATGGTCGAGGCTTTGCCTTCCCTCGTCTCCAACTTTACCATTATGCTCATCAATATGCTCAACACCACCGCTATGGCCGGCGCCGTCGGGGCCGGCGGACTCGGAGCGGTTGCCCTTACCTATGGATATCAGAGGTTTGACCTCGTTATCATGTATTTTGTCGTGGCTCTGCTGATAGTTCTTGTGCTCGTCATACAGGGTTTCGGGAACACTCTTTATCGAAGAGTAAAATGAACCTCGGGAGGAAAAAACACTACAATGAGGAAAAGTTATCTTGCGCTTGTACTGGGACTGGCTGTCGCACTTATGGGCACGGCCGCTTTTGCAAAGAGCGGTATGGTTGTGAAGATCGGCGGGACCTCTATCTCCCATGTTTTCTACGAAGCCATCGAGAGCAAATTCCGCGCCAAGGGATATGACTGCGAATTTATCATGTTCGATTCCAATCCCGTTGTCCTCGAAGCGTGCGCCAGCGGTGCGGTTGACATCGCCATTGGACAGCATAAGAAATATGTCCGTATCTTTAGCAAAAACAATAACACCAATCTTGACATGGTAAAGCCCTACGGCATGTATACCGGCATCGGCCTGTATTCGAAGAGGTACAAGACCTCCGCTGAATTTCCTGAAGGCGCCCGGATTGCCGTCATGAATGATGCGATGAACGAAAACATCGCTCTTCGTATTCTCGAAAAGGAACGGCTCATCGAGGTCGCCAAGGATGTCCAGCTTGCCACCACTGCTGACATTCTTTCCAACCCCAAAAAACTGAAAATTATCGAAATGGACCAGGCTCAGACGGTTACCACCCTTGACGACATGGCAGGAGCTTGTATTTTCTTTACCCACATGTCGGCGGCTAAAGGCGATCCTTCCAGCTATATTGCTCGCGATGACGTCATGGTCAACATCCCTATGGGAGCCATTACCAAAGCTGAGAACCTTTCAGCTGGATGGGCTATTGCCTTTGCTGAGTGTTTTAGGGACCCTACGGTCCAGAAACAGATCTCCTCAGTGTTCCCTGGCGTCTTTGAATTCTACGTCAGCGACGAACAGGTCAAGGAATAATGCGTCAGGAGTGGCTTGACAGCATTGCCACTCTCTCCTGCGTCCTTGATTTGAAACGCTGTCCCGTGGGAATAAGGGTTATCAAGACCGAAGAAGAGTGCAGTTCTTTTGAAGGGTTGGCGCTGAAAGCTCCCATCAACTACTGTCAAATGATCGTTGCCGCGTCGCGCGGGCACGTAATCAAGGCCTGCTCCGAAAGTTTCAAGTGCCGGAGCGGCGCTCGCGCTCTTGGCATCGATAAAAGCGATCCTAAAAACGCGCATGGAGAAAATTGGGATCGTCTAGGTCTGTACAAAGGGGCCGATTTATGCCGCGAGATCCGCGAAAGCCTGTGCTACTCGCAGGAGAACGCATACGGTCTGCTGATCGGAGCGCTCCATCTCATGCCCGTGGAATCAGACGTCGTCATGATCGCTGCCAATCCCTTCAACGTTATGCGCATCGTACAAGGGTACGCTTATCACTACGGTATGCTTAAAAACGTCAATATGATTGGCAATCAGGCGATATGCCTTGAGTGTACTGCGCGTCCTTACGTTCTGAAGGATATGAATGTATCGGTGCTGTGTATCGGCACACGCCACCGTGCTGGCTGGCAAGATGATGAAATGGCTGTTGGCATTCCACAGGCCCAGTTTATTGATGTAGTCGATGGAATACTCAGTACGCTTAATCAGATGGAAAGCGACCGCAACAAACAGATCATTCAGGCCAAGTTTGAGAAAGCGGGAATCCCGTACCCGATCCGTTTCCATTATAACTATTATATGGAATGCTAAAAAACAGGGAAAGTGACGGCTGCACTCGCCTCAAGAGCAAGCTCAGCCTTGGATGTATATCCCTATCATTGTTTTCCAGATATGATCGTAAGGGGGGGGAACGCTCCGAGTCTCGTAAGATTTCCTTGATCTTCGTTTGCGAATCTGTGTTGTCGCTGAGGGAGCGGAGAGAGCTTTTATTCGCCGAAAAGCGCTTGGTTGAGCGGCGCGCTGTAAGAAGTCGTTAATCTTTTTTAATGAAAACGGTATGAACAGCCGGTTGATAGAAACAAAAGCTCGATGTACTCTCAGAAAGCATATAAATATTCTGTATGACGAAAGGGGTATGTTTTTCGATGAAGAAACTGTTTCTGGCGGCTGCGGCCGTCGCAATGCTGGCCGGATCGGCCGGTGCGTCGGAGATGGCGCAGAGCGGCAAGGGCATGACGGTGTGGTTCGACGCGGGTGGCTCGGTGGGGGAACCTTACGCGACAACGGTGGTCAACGGTGCCAAGCAGGCAGCCATAGATTTGGGCGTCGATCTCAAGATCGTCTATTCGGACTGGAACCCGGAAAAGATGCTCGAAAACTTCAAGACCGGCCTGGCGGCCAATCCCACCGGCTTCGTGGTGATGGGACATCCCGGCGACGACGCTTACGAACCGCTGATTGACGAAGCGTTCGCCAAGGGCATGATCGTCACCTGCGTGGACACGGCGCTGCCGCGTCTGCAGGGCAAGTATCAGGCGCGCGGCTTTGGCTACGTCGGTACGGACAACTGGCGGCAGGGAGCCGAGATGGCGCGCGAGATCCTGCGCCGCGGCGGCTTGAAGCAGGGCGACCGCGCCTTCGTGTGGGGACTGAAGCGCCTCGAAGGGCGCGGACGCCGCGCCCGTGCGCTGCTGGAGGAGTTCGGAAAGGCTGGACTGACCGTGGACTATCTTGAGATCTCCGACGAGATCAACAAAGACGCGGCCCTCGGCGCGCCGGTGCTGTCGGGTTATCTGGCGTCGCATCCCGACTGCAAGGTCATCGTCGTCGACCACGGCGGACTGACGGGACAGCTGGGCAACTTCCTGCGGGCGGCGGGCGTCAAGCCGGGCGAGATCTACGCCACGGGCTTCAGCCTGACGCCGGCGACTGTCGGCGCCATCGAGGCCGGCTACCTGAACCTGACCTCCGAAGCGCAGCCCTATCTGATGGGCTACCTCTCGGTGCTGCAGATCGTCAACACCGCCAAATACAAGTTCGGCGGCCTGAATGTCGATACGGGCGGCGGCTATATTTCGCAAGACAACATCGCGGCGGTCGCGCCGCTGGCGAACGCCGGTATCCGTTAAAGCTTTTTTTGCGGCGGGGAGAGATTTTCTCCCCGCTTTTTGTTATGATGGAGAAAATTTCCCTTTGGAACGGAGGCAATGGAATGGCGTCACCATACGCGGTGGAGCTGCGCGGTTTGTGGAAGTCCTTCGGCGCCGTGTCGGCGTTGCGCGGCGCTTCGCTGGCGCTGAAAAAAGGTGAGGTCCTGGCGTTGCTGGGCGACAACGGCGCGGGCAAATCCACGCTGATCAAGATTCTGGCCGGGGTCTATCGCCCCGACCGCGGCGAGATGATCGTGGATGGGCGCCCCGTCGATTTCCGTGCGTATTCGGTAGCCCAGGCGCGGACGATGGGGATCGAGACGGTTTATCAGGAACGTTCGCTGGGCGAGCGCCAGCCGCTATGGCGCAACGTCTTCGCCGGACGGCCGCTGAAAAACTGGCTGGGTTTCATCGACGCCCGCCGCGAGAAGGCGGAGACGATGAAACTGCTGGCGGACGTCCTCGGACTGAAGGGCGCGGGACTGTACGCCGACGCCAGCGCCCTGACACTCTCCGGCGGCGAGCGTCAGGGACTGGCCATCGCGCGAGCCATGTACTTCGACGCCTCGATCATTGTTCTCGACGAGCCGACCACGGCGCTGGCCGTATCGGAGGTGGAGAAGGTTCTGGAATTCGTGGCGCGCATCCGAGACTCTGGCAAGAGCTGCATCTTCATCAGCCACGAGCTGGCGCACGTGTACCGCGCCGCCGACCGCTTCGCCCTGATGGGGCGCGGGCGGGTTGCCGCCGTGCTGGAAAAAAATGACGTCACGCCGGACGGTCTGATGCGCCGTCTGATGATGGGAGGCGAAGGCGATGAACTGGCGTAATTACCGCCGTCAGACGCTGGTGACGCTGCTCCTGCTGGCGCTGTGGGGCACGTTTGCCCTGGCCAGCCCGGTGACGTTCGGCAACGCGCGCATTTACCGCTCTTTTATGTCCACCATTCCCGTGACGACGGTCCTGACGTTGGGCATGACGCTGCTGATCGTCGCGGGCGAGATGGACATGAGTTTCCCGTCCGTGTCGGCGGTCGCGGCCTTCGTCTTCGCCTGGGCCTACGCGAAGGCGGGGATCGATCCGTGGGCGGCGTTCGTCGCCGCGCTAGCGGCGGGGGCGCTGATGGGCTGGTTCAACGGCTTGCTCGTCGTCGTTGTCGGTGTGCCGTCAATTATCGCCACGATCGGCGCGCAGTTTTTATGGCGCGGTCTGGCGCTGCTGCTTTCTGACGGCATAGCGATCCCGCTGGCGCAAGTGCGCGGCACGTCGCTTTATCAGGTCTTCACGGGGCGACTGGGCGCGTGGGGCGTTCCCGCTCAAGCGCTCTGGGCGGTGGGGACTGCCGTCTGTCTGGGGTTGCTGCTGAACCGCCGCCCGTTCGGCGAGGCGCTGTTGTTCATCGGCGACAACCGCAAGACGGCGGAGATGATGGGTATCCGCGTGCCGCGTGTGCGCGTCGGCGCGTTCGTGCTGATGGGCTTTCTGGCGGCTTTTGCCGGGATGCTGGCGACGCTGGAGCTGAACAACTGGTGGCCGACGCAGGGCGACGGCTATATGCTGCTGGTGTTTGCGGCCGTCTTCGTGGGCGGCACATCGGCCTACGGCGGGCAGGGGACGGTCTACGGCTCGTTCATTGGCTCGATTGTCATCGGCATCATCGAAGCCGGCATCGTCAGCGCCGGCCTGACGGGGCTCTGGACGCGGTTCGTCCATGGGCTGGTGATCATCCTCTCTCTGTCGGGCTACGCGCTGTTCGCCCGCCGCCGCTGAAAACTGAGGACAACGAAAGGAGCACAATATCATGGAAGCGATTCTCGGCAACGTGATGGTCGACTGCGGCGACGAAACGGAACTGCAAAATTTTTACGCTGAACTGCTGGGCTGGGAAAAGTGTGCGCTGTTCGGCCGCCCGGCGGTCAGAAGCTCGGGCGTCGTCGTCTTCCTGTTCATCGAGGAAGAAGATTACGCGCCGCCCGTGTGGCCGGAGGAAAAAGGGAAACAGCAGAAGCAGATGCATTTCGATTTTCAGGTGGAGGATCTGCCGGAGGCGGTGAAAAAGGCCGAAGCGCTGGGCGCGGTCAAAGCCGCGGCGCAGTTCGGCGGCGGCCAGTTCGTGACCCTGTTCAACCCGCCCGGACACCCGTTTTGCCTGTGCCGGAAATGAGTCTGACGTCAAAGAGGGAAAATAATATTCGATGCGAACCCGGTTTCCGCAATGATCCGCAGGAAATGTTCCACGTGGAACATTTTGCGTCGAAAAAAACGGGCATTTTGACGTCGCGGCTTTTCGGCGGCGCCTCCGCGCCCTTCGCTCTGGTATCGTGAGACGATCTTTTCTGGTTCGCGCCCCTTGTGCCAAAGGAAGTGCTGCTGATGAATTCAATGAAATGGCTTATGGCCGGGGCCATGCTGATCTTCGGTTCCATCGGCCTGTTCGCGCGCCGCGTCCCGCTTTCGTCGGCGCAGATCTCGCTGCTGCGCGCCGCCGTCGGCGGCCTTTGTCTGCTCGCCGCGGCGGCGGGCAACGGGCTCTCGTGGAAAAGGATCCGCGCTAACGCCAGATACCTGCTCATGGCCGGCGCTTTTATAGGCATGAACTTGATCTTGTTCTTCGAGGCGTTCCGCTGGACGTCGATCGCCACGGGCACGGTCTGTTATTATCTGGCCCCCGTGTTCATGCTCTGTCTTGCGCCGTGGCTGCTGCGCGAAAAATTGGCAAGGCGTACGGTCCTCTGCGTCTTCGTCTCGCTGTGCGGTCTGGCCTGCGTCGTGGGGGGCAGCGGCGGCGCGGGGAGGAACGACCTGCTCGGCATTGCCTGCGGCGTCGGCGCGGCCGTCTTCTACGCCTGCGCGGTCATGGCCAACAAATTCCTGCGCGGCGTCACGCCGTACGAGTCCACTGCAGCCGAGCTGCTGCTCGCGGCCACTTTTCTCGCTCCCTACGTGCTTGTCAAGGGGGGCGTCCCGCTGGCCGGTTTGGACGGCGCGGGCTGGTTCTGCCTGGCGGCGCTGTGCCTGATTCACACCGGGCTGGCTTATCTGATGTACTTCACGGCGTTGCGCCGCCTGCCCGCCCAGACCACGGCGGCGCTGAGCTACATCGATCCGCTCTCGGCGATCCTCATGAGCTGGCTGATCCTCGGCGAGTCGATGACGCCGCTGCAACTCGCCGGCGGCGCCCTGATCCTCGGCGCGACGTTCCTGAACGAAATGAAAAAGGATTAACGCACAAAGTCCCCGCTTCCAAACGGAAGCGGGGACTTTGTGCGCGCTGCGCGCTATTGATCGAGGAACGCCCAGGCGCACGCGGCTTCGAAGGCCGCGCCTTTGCGGAGTTGGGATTCGTCGATGGTGAACTTGCAGTGGTGGTGCGGCCAGTCGGTTCCCTTGGCGGCGTCGCCGCAGCCAATGAAGAAGAATGCGCCGGGGACTTTTTCGAGGTAGAAGCTGAAGTCTTCTCCGCCCATGGTCGGCGGCACTTCACGCACCATGTCGGCGCCGAAGATTTCGCGGCCGGTTTCCGCGCCCAGATGCGCCATGGCCGGATCGTTGGCGGTGGGCGGCAGGTTGCGGCGGTAATCCAATTCCGCCGTACAGCGGAAGGCCGCGCCGATGTTCTCGGCCATGCGGCGGATGAACGCCTCGCAGTCGCGGCTGATCTGCGGTTCGAAGGAGCGGGCCGTGCCGATCAGCTCCGCTTCCGAAGGGATGACGTTGAACGCTCCGCCGGCTTTCATGACCCCGGCGGAGAGTACGGCGCTCTTGAGCGGGTCGAGCTCGCGGCTGACGAAAGTTTGCAGCGCGCAGATCAGCTGCGCCGCCGCCACGGTGGGGTCGTGCGTCTGGTGGGGCGAAGCGCCGTGCCCGCCTTGTCCGTGCAGCTTCACCGTCCACGAGTCGGAGCAGGCCATCATCGGCCCGGCGCGCCAGCCCAGCACGCCCGGCGGCAGCGGGCTCCACAGGTGCACGCCGAAGATCGCGTCCACGCCGTCGAGCGCGCGCCCGTCCTCCACCACAGCCCGCGCCCCCTGCACGAACTCGGCCGACTCTTCCGAGGGCTGGAAGATCAGCCGCACCGAACCATGCAGCTGCGTCTTCACTTCGCAGAGCATCCGCACCGCGCCCAGCAGCATGGCCATGTGGCCGTCGTGCCCGCAGGCGTGCATGACGCCGAGATGCCGTGAGGAAAACGGCAGCCCCGTTTCTTCCGCGATCGGCAGCGCGTCGATGTCGGCGCGCAGGGCGACCCGCCGCCCCGGGAGTCCGCCCGCGATGTCGGCGATGACGCCGGTGGGACGGCCGCGCGTGCCAACGGCCACGTTTTCGCAGCCCATCTCCGTCAGCGCCGCGGCGATGTAATCGCTGGTCTTCACTTCGTCGAAAGAAAGCTCGGGAAAAGAATGAAAATGCCGCCGCCAGGCGACGATGGCGCTTTCAAGTTCTTTGGCGCGAGCGTTAAAGTCAGGCTTCTTCATGGCTCAATTCCAGCCGATGGCGATCCCCACGCACATGAAGACCCAGCCGAGCAGCACCACCTTGACGACCAGCGGAAACACGAAGCGGAACCAGCGGTCGAAGGGCACGCGGGTCAGCGCCAGCATGGCCAGCATGCCGCCAACGGTGGGATAGCACAGGTTGGTGACGCCGTCGCCGATCTGGAACGCCATCACGGACACCTGACGGGTCATGCCGACCAGGTCGGAGAGCGGGATCATCACCGGCATCGTCGCCATCGCCTGGCCGGAGCCGGAGGGGATCAGAAAGTTGATCAGGCAGTGGCCCACTGACATCAGCACGGCGGAAGCGTAGACGCCGAGTCCCTGCAGCGGCGCGACCAGCCCGTGGATGACGGCGTCGGTGATGTTGCCGTCCTTCATGACCACCTGAATGGCCAGCGCCACGCCGATGGCCAGCGCGCCCCCGGCGACCGACTTGGCGCCCTCGATCATCAGCTCCACCATCCTGTTGGGACGGATGCCGCCCACAAAAGCGCCGACGATGCCGATGAGCAGGAACAGCCCGGCCATCTCGTTCAGGTACCAGCCGTACCTGAGCACGCCGAAGATCGTGAAGGCCATGCCGGCGACGAATACCGACAAAACGGCCTTGTCGCGCCCGGTCAGCTCGTAGTCTTCGATCGGCTTGGTCAGCGTCAGCCCCGAAGTGTCCGCGTCGGGAACGAGGCTCTTGGAAGGATCGCGGCGGATCCTGTCCATGTAGGAAGTGACGTGGAAGCCCGTGAGGATGATGGCGCACAGGCAGTAGAGCGAGCGGAAGGCGATGCCCGAATAGATGGGCAGCTGGGCGATGGCGTGAGCCGTGCCGACCGTGTAGGGATTGATCGGCGAGGTGGCGAAGCCGATGCCGATGCCGGCGATGGCCATGCCCGCGCCGACCATCACGTCGCCGCCGAGCGCCAGCGCCACGAACACGGCGATGGGCGTGACGGCGATGTTGTTCTCGAAGCCGACGGTGGCGCCGAGGAAACCGAAGATCAACATGACGATCCAGATCAGCTTCTTGTAGTTGCCGACGCCGATCCGCTTCACCGCGTAGCCGACGCCGTGTTCGATGGCGCCGGTGCTCTGCAGCACGTTGAACATCGCGCCGGAGATGAACGTGATGACCACGACGATGCCGGCGTTGACGATGCCGCGGGGAATGGCCGTGAGGAACTGCATCAGCGTCACCGGCGTGGGATCGACCGCGTGGTACGTGGCGGGATCGACGACCTTGCGCCCGTCCACGACGACGCGGTCGTACACTCCCGGCGGCAGGAAATACGTCAGGATCGCCACGGCGACGACGATCAGGAACAATAAAATGTAGGGATGGGGCAGTTTTTCATACCAGCGCTTTTGTACGGTTTCCGTCATAGAAAATTCCCCTTTCCGAAAATAATGACGAACTATGAAATTAAACAATAGAATAGCACCGCAAGAAATCAAAATCAAGAACAAAACTGCATGACGCCCGAAAAGAATCGAGCAAAAAACATTTAAGATCAACAAAATGTCTGAAACGAAGAAGAAAAAACACGCCGTAAAAAATGCGGGACGGATGAGTGGTCATCCGTCCCGCATTTTTTACGGCGTCCGGCGCGTGGCCCGCGCCGGCAAAACTAGCGCCGGGAATTCTCCGAGAAGGGATCGTCGTCCGGGTCGTCGTTCCAGCGGTACTCGATCTGGCGCGCGATCTCCGCCGCCCGCTCGCGGCCGAAGCGGTCGGCGACGAAACCCAGCGCCATGTCCATGCCGGCGGAAACGCCCGAGGACGTGTAGAACTTGCCGTCCGCGACCCAACGTGCTTGGCCGCGCCACAGGACTTTTTCGCCGCACGATGTGACCCAGTCCAGGGCGCGCTTGTTCGACGTGGCTTCGCGCCCGTTCAGCGCGCCGCACCCGGCCAGCAGCGCCGAGCCGGTACAGACGGACAGGCAGTAGGTCGAGGCGTCGGCCAGTTCCCGCAGCGCGGCGAGGAATTCTCCGTCGCCGGCCAGCGGCCGCGTGCCCCGGCCGCCCGGCA
>NZ_ADFP01000014.1 GCF_000177335.1 Pyramidobacter piscolens W5455 | reverse complement strand
GGGTATTCCCGATCTACAAAGAATATTACTTTTTACATGATATAATTATGTGTCTCAGCAGTATTTTCGATTCATTCCAAACGCTTGCCGCTTCACGTCAAAGCGAGTTTTCGCGCAAATTGTACGAATCGAGCATTTCCGACAGCTTTAGCAACATCGGCAAGATTTTACGCGGCGACACGAATCTTCAATATCTGCGCTGTCCAGCGCTTGAACGCTTGATCAGCCTTTACGAATCGGAACACAGCTATGAGCAGGCTATCGAACTGTGTGACCTCGGCTTGCGGCAAGGGGACAGATGCGGACTTGCTGGCGGGTTCCAAGCGAAGAAAGAGCGTCTTATCAAAAAGAAGAATAAAGCAGAACAACAATAGAGGGGGTTGAAGAATGTTCCGGAAACTGAACAAAGCGATTCTTTTGGTTGTGACGTGCATGATTATTGCTGTATCAGCAAACGCAGCGCCAAAGAGTAAAACGAAAACAAAGGAATTGCCGCCCCCTGTTGCTGCACCAGAAACGAAAAAAGAGGAAGTGGCTCCATATTTCACGGGATTTAACGGCTACCCTTGGGGGACATCGGTAGAAGAAATATTAAAAGACACGGTTCCTAAACGTGTTATTGGCAGTGGATTTATAGATATGCAAAATTACAGGACGATTTTATATAAAAACCCATCAAGACCAGTAAATAGACAAACAATCAATCTTATGGGATTTGATGTGTATCCTGAATTTCAGTACCTTACAGCTGCGTATCCAAAATCCAGTAAAAAGCAATATCCCTTCGCATGTTACGTAGTAAAAGACGGGCGAATCATAGCAGGCGCCTTTGTTTATAATGGGGATCTCGTTAATTTATCATCGTTCGTTGATTTCCAAGTCCTTCGCATTATTGATTACGTAGCCGAAAACATCCCCCGCTCGTATAAGCGCGTAAACGAATTACGCAATGCCTTTAATGCTGTTCTTGCTTATGAGACTACACTATCCGCCCAAGATTCTGCCGGCGCGATTCAAGCTTATGTTCTAAAGGGAACGGGGCTAAAAATGAATAGAAGCGAATGTATTTCTATAAAGGTGATGTCCGATGAATATTTGAAGCTAAGAGGAATGACAGTTGTTCCGTCTGAACCGATTAAACTCGGTATTCCCACACTTTAGCGCTAATTGCTCACGAAAAATCAAAAAACCTTCACAATCACCTACAAAATTTTGACTATCATCTTACCGACCTCGGTAAAATGATCTTCGGTACCTAAAATGGTACTTTTTCCCGTCACACCCTAAAGCGATATCCCAAACCCCGCTCACGCGGGGATGAACCCTACCGCTTCAAAAACAACGGCTTCAATAAATACTCCATCCATGCTAAAATGCCTATAGCTGGAAACGAGAAGATGATCGGCAGATTGGAGGCCGGTGACAATGCCTGAAGAAGTGATCACCCCTGCGGAAGACCGCCTTATCAAACTGCTCCACGAGATCGCGCCGAAAGACAAGGATTTTAGGGTACTTGTCGGCTTGACCTGCTTTGATGAAGAGCTCACGGAAGAGCTGGTCGACCACATCGAAAAGAACCATGTGACCGACCCCGAAGAAGTGGAGCTCTGGCTCTTTGGCGACCCTGATCCTGCTGCGGAAGAAGAATAAGCAACTCAATACAAGCGACTCCGGCATCGGCCGGAGCCGCTTTTTTCGTACCCATTGAGGAGGTGAGGTGGTGGAGCAAAGACAGTCGTCGTTTCGAGCATCGCGCGCTCGAGTCGGAGTTCCGGCGGCGCCTGCGGCAGGTCGCGCAGGAGATCCGGCGCATGACCGCGGCCGGACAGCGCGAGACGACGGTTATCGACCAGCTGCGGCAGTACGGCAGGCTGATCGGCCCTTGGTCGCGCACCGTCACCGAGAACATCGTGCTCAAGGCGAACCGCATGAACCTGCGCGAGTGGAACACCATGGCCACCCCCATGCGGGGATGAACCTTCTTGATCAGCATTTCACACAGGCGTTCCAGACAAAACCCTGCCTACGCGGGCATGCCCCTATCGGACGACATGCGGCGCTTGACGATCGTTTTTAGATTGCCAAGCGCATACTCCGCCGTCTTTTCGCTGTATCCTCCCCCGCTTGCCCGCCGCCATGGCGTTCAGGCAACCAGGTATTCGCTTACAAATCGAGCCAGCTTCAGCGTCAGCTTCCGTTTCGCCATAGTGGATCACCTCGCTTTCCGATTTTTGACATATAATGCATATAGCTTTATAATTGCATTACAAAAAAGGAGCTGATAAAAAATGTCGACCGCGACCATCAACACACGCATCGATTCGAATTTGAAACATCAAGCTGAAGCAATCTTCTCCGAGATCGGCCTTTCCACCAGCCAGGCCATCCGACTCTTTTACAAACAGACCGTTCAATCTGGCGGCCTGCCCTTTCAGCCCGACTACAACTTGCCCAGAGAGACCCTCGAAGCCATGAGAGAAGCCGAAGAAGGCAAACTGACGAAGATCACAATGGACGGACTGAGGGCAATGTTCCATGCGGACGATTAAGCACTCTTCCGCTTTCAAACGCGACGTTAAACGCGAAAAGAAAGGACGCTACTGCGAAGTCTTCGATACCGAGCTGCTGGCGATCATCAACAATCTTGCGAACGATGTCCCCTTGGACGAGAAATATCAAGACCACGAACTGCAACGCAATCTCAGCGGATATCGCGAATGCCACGTGCGCGTCGACTTTCTGCTGCTGTACCAGAAGATCGACGGTGAATTGAAAATCCTCCGCCTCGAACGCCTCGGTTCTCACCGCCAGGTCCTCGGAATCGAATAATAGAACAGGGCGCGGCCTCATGAAGAGACTGCAGCCTTCAAAACCTCACCTACGCGGGGATGAACCGGCACATGGCATTTGTAGCGGCTGACGCCACGCCAAAACCCCGCTTACGCGGGGATATGCCCGGGACGACCTTGGAGACTGGCCGATGCGACCTCAACGCGAACAGCAGCGGAACGGCCGAATTCATACTTCACCATGATCAACCCCAAGAACGGCACGGGGTATCCTGCCAACGAAAAGCGGACATGGGCTCCGACACGGGATACATTCGACTTCTATTATCAGAAAGGCGCAATCGTTTTTCCAGGTGATTACGATTTCCTAAACATCGGGAAACCTTACATGCGAAAATTCAAAAGCGGGGACGATGCCGCAGGCAAACTATCGGCTGCCATTTCCGACTTCCAAATAGATGTTCGGCCGTTAGGAGTTCGGATATGCAAAACCTGAACACCTGATCAAAGCAATCATTGAGGTCGCAACAGAAGAAGGAGATATAGTCCTTGATTTTCATCTTGGCTCTGGAACCACTTGTGCTGTTGCACACAGAATGGGGCGTCGTTATATTGGCATCGAGCAGACGGATTACATCGAAAGCGTGTCGATTGAACGCCTAAAGAAGGTTATTCAGGGCGAGAAAGGTGGCATCTCAAACGCAGTCGACTGGCAAGGTAGCGGTTCGTTTGTCTATTGCGAGTTAGCTGAGTGCAATCAACATTTCGCTGATGGAGTTGTTGCCGCCAAGTCCGATGCCGACCTGATCGTTCTCCTTGAGCGTGTCCTCGCCACGGGCTTCATCAGAGGAGAAAGCGTTTGTGGCACACTTTGCTTCTTACGTGGAGGCCTTGAAGCGCGAATACGAATCGGTATACCTCGTCCGCAACGAACGCCAGCTTATGCTGTACTCGTTTGACAGCGGCGAACGCTTTGAGCCGGGCTCCCCGACGTCCCCTGGCCGGCGGAACAGCGCCGGCATGGAACAAGACCGGATTCTTGTTGAACCGAAGGGCGAGCACCTGATAGCACAGGACAAATGGAAAGAAGACTTCCTGCTCCAGATTGAAAGTCGAAGCACTCCCAGGAAAACCGTTGCGGACGACAACGAGAATTACGTCCGGGGCTTCCCGTTCTACAATCAACTGAAGCAAACCCAGCGGTTTGACGAGACTTTGAACCGAGTGCTTCCACATGGCCACAATACTTCCACCTCGGAAACATTGCCTAGGGGTTTTGAGGCTGTCTTGCCTTTTCAAAAGAAGAAAAAACCGTCTGGCAAATAGCCGCCGGCGACGTTTGGGTCGGATGGACCGACCTTCGGGACGATCCCTCGTCACGCAGGGGAAGCGGACAAATCGTGCTCAGGCCGTCGTAAAAGTATTGAAAGACGGGACCGAAAGGAGGGCAAAATGAAGGCGAATCTTCTGCCGATCGGCAGGATGGCCAGGATCAATCACGTGACGGTCGCCACGCTCAGGCTGTACGACCGAATGGGCCTCTTGAAGCCGGCCTTCATCGATCCGATCTCCGGCTATCGGTATTACGACATCCAGCAGAACGCGCGGCTCGACATGATCGCCTACATGAAGGAACTGGGCATGAGCCTGGCGGAGATCCAGGACGTCCTCGACAAGGAGGACATAACGCTAATCGAGGAGATCCTGTCGGAAAAAAACGAGCAGATTTATCGGCAGTACAGGGAGCTGAAGGACCGGCACGCCTCCGTGGCGCGCGCGATCGCCAGCATCGAGCGCTACCGCAAGTCGCCGGACACCGGCACAACCTCGCTGGAATATATCGACCAGCGCTACGTTTGGGGAATCCCCTGCGGAGAAAATTTTTATGAGACGGGCATCGCAGGCTACGAGAAGGTCCTCGCGGAGCTCCGCATGTCCCTGATCGACCGCAACTTCTCGCAGATCCACTCCTACAACGTCGGGACCTCGGTGAAGCAGGCAGACTTCCTGCGCCTCAACTTTCGCCCCGACCGGGTCTTCATCTTCGCAGACGCAAGCCTCCGAAAGAGACAGCAGGACGTCGCCACGCTCGACAGCGGAATGTACGCCTGCATCTATGCCGACGCCTACGACCAGGAGGTTCCCTACGCGAAGCAGCTGCTGGCCCACTGCCGGGAACGGCGCTATTCGATCTGTGGGGACTATATCTGCGAAGTGCTGACGGAGTTCAACGTCTTCAACGAACGCAGCCGAAACATGTTCCTGCGGCTCCAGGTCCCCATCTTCTTCCGCAGGGAGAAGCGGCCCCGCGGGACTGGCGCGTCCGGAACGCCCAAGGCGCCCTGAAGCCGAGGGCGTACCCGTCTCGCCGTCCCCGCGGAGGAGACGGAGGGTTTTTTTTCGTAAAGAGGCTTGACTCTCATCCTGCATCAGGGTTTATGATTTACTCGTCCAGAGATCCTGGAACAACTTCTCGCGGGTAGGTTATTTAAAATCATTCCAAATCAGGAGGCGGAGTCGCTATGAAAAAGGTCAAAGTCGTTCAATATGGGTGCGGCAAGATGAGCAAGCAGACCCTTCGGTACGCTTACGAGCACGGCGCCCAGATCGTCGGCGCCATCGACGTCAATCCGAAGATCATCGGGATGGACGTCGGTGATTGGGCGGAGCTCGGCGTCAAGACGGGCGTCCTCATCTCCAACGACGCAAATAAGGTGTTGGATGAGTGCGACGCGGACGTGGCCATCGTCACGCTCTTCAGCTTCATCAAGGACATCTACGACCACGTGGAAAAGTGCGTGTCCCGCGGCATCAACGTGATCACCACCTGCGAAGAGGCCATCTATCCATGGAACACCTCCGCGGCGCAGATCAACCGTCTGGATGCCCTCGCCAAGGAGAACTCCTGCACCATCACCGGCGCCGGGATGCAGGACATCTTCTGGATCAACATGGTCGCCATGGTGGCCGGTGGCTGTAACAAGATCACGAAGATCAAGGGCGCCTACAGCTACAACGTGGACGAATACGGCATGGCGCTGGCGAAGGCGCACGGCTGCGACCTCACACCTGAGGAATTTGAGGCCAGGATCGCGCATCCGGCGGAATTCGAGCCCTCCTACGCATGGAACGCGACAGAGGCGCTCTGCAACAAGCTGGGGCTGACGATCAAGTCCATCACCCAGAAGCACGTCCCCTACACCGCGGACAAGGACCTCCACAGCAGCACGATGGGCAAGGACATCAAGGCCGGCCGGTGCATTGGGATGTCCGCCGTCGTCACGGCCGAGACGATGCAGGGAATCACCGTAGAGGAGGAAACCATCGGCAAGGTCTATGGACCGGAGGACGGCGACATGTGCGACTGGAAGATCACCGGCGAGCCGAACGTGGAGTTTCACGTCGTCAAGCCGGCCACCGTTGAGCACACCTGCGCGACGATCGTCAACCGCATCCCCTCGCTGCTGCGCGCGCCGTCGGGGTACGTCACGGCCGACCAGCTGGACGAGATCGCCTACCTGACGTATCCGATGGAGCTCTACTGCTGACGGGCCAACGGGCGCCAAGGCATTGACCGGCACCGGTTTGCGGCAGCTGTCCCAGGAACGGACAGCTGCCGCTGTCCATTCAGAGACGGTCCGGGACGGAGCTCCTGCGTTGGGCAAACTCGTGGGACGGCCTCATCGCCCCATCCGCCATACGCGCCAAACGGGCACCCCCGCCGCTCAGAGACGGTCCGGGACGGAGCTCCTGCGTTGGGCAAACTCGTGGGACGGCCTCATCGCCCCATCCGCCATACGCGCCAAACGGGCACCCCCGCCGCGCTCGCAAGGCCCCAGCCTCAGTCGGAGGGGGACGCGCCACGGGGCCGTGCAACACTCCCGCCGCCGCTTCAGGTCCGCGCTCATCAGGACGTCGGGATGGGCCCGCCGGGGAAAGCTCGGAGAGGTTCATCAGATAGCAACGCTCGTCCTTGCAGGCCTCCGGGACCGTCCCCTGAAGCTCGATCAGGCAGCCCCCAGTTGGCCCTTGATACGAAACTCCGACGTCAAGCCCACATGGGTCAGGACGGTCTTGGCCCCGGATCGGTTGATGTCGTTCAGGCGTTGCTGGTTGTAGACCTCGTCGATGCCGAAAACGCTGAAGTCCACCCAGACCATTGCTGCGGCGGACGTTAAAGTCATTGAGGATCCCGTCCTCATGAGCGTTGAGCATTTCATTCCAGCAAACTTGCCTGGATAAGGCCGTTTTCATGGATTTGGTTGACGCCCGTTCTTGTTGAAAAAGCAAAGGTTCTTGCCTTTTTATAGCGCCGAGGATGCCTCGAAAACTGCATCAGATAGCGCCCCGCATGCTTTTTGCGACACGGTCGCGCGCCAGCGCGGCATTTTCAATTATGCTTTTTATACTAATTCTTGATAGAAAGTATTAACATAGTTTTCTGGGCGCTGCGAGGGAGTTCAGTCGCTCAGAACTATCTCGACTGCTGCACAGTCTGCACAGCTCGCTTTGTGAATCTCCCTCGCAGCGCCCTCGTATTCGGCTTTTTGATCAAGAAATAGTATAATATGAACGGAATATGACCGCACCACAAGAGGCCGCCTCAAAACTCGATTGAGGCGGCCTCTTGCTGTTTTTCTGCGCATTCGCGCTTCTTCGTCGAAGTTTCTGCCTACAGCCCCCAGTTCTGGCTTTCGGTTTGCAGGCGGGCCATGCGCGCGAACGGACCGCCGCGCTGCAGCAGCTCGGCGGGAGCACCCTGTTCGGCGACGGCGCCGTCGGAGAGCACGACGATCTTGTCGGCGTTGGCGACGGTGCGCAGGCGGTGGGCGATGACGAGCACGGTCTTGTCGCGGATCAGCCGCGACAGGGCGGCCTGGATCTGAGATTCGTTCTCCACGTCCAGCGCGGCGGTCGCCTCGTCGAGCAGGACGATCGGCGCGTCTTTGAGGATGGCACGGGCGATGGAGATGCGCTGGCGCTCGCCGCCCGACAGCTCGCGCCCGTTTTCGCCGATCATGGTGTGCCAGCCGTCGGGCAGCTTGTCCACGAACTCGTCGCAGCAGGCCAGCCGCCCCGCCGCGATCACCTCGTCGTCGCCGGCGCCGCGGCGGCCGATGCGGATGTTTTCCATGACGGTGTTGTTGAACAGCGTCACGTCCTGGAAGACGATCGAGAAAAGCGAAAGCAACGTTTCCGGCGCGATCTCCGCCACGTTTTCGCCGCCCACGGTGATCCGTCCCGTCGTCGCGTCCCAGAAGCGCGCGGCCAGCCTCGTGGCCGTGGTTTTGCCGCCGCCCGAGGGGCCGACGAGGGCCGTCACTTCGCCCTGACGGGCGGTGAAACTCACGTCTTTCAGCACGGACACGCCGCTTTCGTAGGCGAAATCGACGTGCTCGAAGACGACGTCGCAGCCGCGGGCGTTCATCCGCTCGCGGCCGTCTTGTACGGGACCGTCGAGGATCTCGTTCATGCGGTCGATGTTCGTGCGCGTGGCGATCGCCGCTACAAGGTTCTGCAGCGCGCCTTCGAGCGGCGCGTAGATTCTCGAAGCTGTCATGAGGAACAAAAAGAACACGAGCGGATCGAGCGCCCCTTTTTCCATCAGCAGCGCGCCGGTCAGCGCCGTAGAGGCGACGCCCAGCCGCAGCAGCAGCGTGGCCAGCGTCACGAAGCAGGCGATCAGAGATTCGGAGACGACGGCGCGACGCTCGACCGCCCTGATTTTTTCGTCGAGACCGTCGAGATAGGCGTCTTCGGCGTTGTTCGACTTGAGATCGCGCAGGCATTCCAGACATTCCTGAATGCCGTCGGCGCAGGCCATTTTCGCCGCCATGGACTTGCGGTCGAGCGCCTGCTGGCCCCGCGCGGAAAAGGCGACGACGGCGAAGGCCGGCGGCAGCACCCAGAGGACGGCCAGCGCCATGCGCCAGTCGAAGGCGCACAGCCCCGCCGAGACGACGGCAGCCGACAGCATCGCCCCGGCCAGCGCCGGCAGATAATGGGACTGGCTCTTTTCGAGCACGGCGCAGTCGTTCATGATCGAGCTGGAAAGATCGGCCAGATCCTTCCGTCCGAAGAAGGACAGAGGCAGGCGGCGCAGTTTTTCGGCCAGAGCGGTACGGCGCACGCCCGATTCCACATAGGTGGAGAGATAGGTGCCGTCGTACTGCAATCTCGTGGCGGCGGCGATAAAAAGCAGACAGCCCGCGCAGGCGAGCGCGTAGAACAGAGCCCGCTCCGCGGCGATCCCGGCGGCAAGGTCGCGCACGAAGGCGAAAAGCAGCCCGGCGGGGGCCATGAAGGAGATGTTCTGAAGCGTCTGCGCCAGACAGGCTCCGACGAACGCACGCGCTCCCCGTTCGGAAAGGGCGAAACGGCGCTGTAATTTTTCCATCAGCATGAGCGCGCCTCCTTCGCTACTTTCCAGCTGGCGGCGCGCAGCGAGTCGCGCCACATGCGCGTGAACAGCCCGCCGCGTTCTGCAAGCTGGCCGAAAGCCCCCTGCTCGACAATCTTTCCGTTCTCGAGCACGCAGACGAGATCGGCGCGCTTCACGCTGCTCAGCCGGTGGGCGATCATGATCACGGTCTTGCCCTGCGACAGCCGCGACAGCGCCGCCTGGATGCGGGACTCGTTGTCGGGATCGGCGAAAGCCGTGGCCTCGTCGAGGATGAGGATGGGTGCGCCCTTGAGCATGGCCCGCGCGATGGCCAGTCGCTGCATCTCGCCACCGGAAAGATAGACGCCCTTCGCGCCGATCTCGGTGTCGGCGCCTCGCGGCAGCTTGGCGAGAATGTCGTCGCACTGCGCCGCCTCGAGCGCGGCGAACACTTCTTCACGCGAAGCCGCGGGACGGCCGAGGCGTACGTTGTCGAAAATCGACGCCTTGATCAGGCGGCTGTCCTGAAATACGAACGAGACGAAGTCCGTCAGCTCCTTCTTGGCAATGTTACGGACGTCGACGCCGCCGATCAGCACGCGTCCTTCCTGCGGGTCGAAGAAACGCGCGATCAACTGCGTCAGCGTGCTCTTGCCGCTGCCCGACGGTCCTGCCAGCGCCGCCCGCATTCCCGCTTCGATGCGCAGCGACAGACCGTCGACGGCCTTTTTGCCGGGAGCGTAGCTGAAACTCACGTTTTCCAGCGTCACCGAGGCGTCGTGCGGATGCTCGCCGTGCTCCGGCTGAGACAGGGGTTTTAAGGCCAGCACGCCGTCCACGCGGTGCAGCGCGTCGGTCACGGTCATGCGGTTCTCGACCAGGTACATGATTTTTTGAAAATTGACGGCGACGGCCGGCGTGACGACGACGTAAAAGACCAGGTCGCTCAGCAGCCCCGGCGTGACGCCGCCGTGCGCCAGCCACAGGCCGCCGCCGATCAGGAACAGGAACGCCGACTGCACCAGCGCCGTGAAGAGGATCATATGGGGGCGCATGGCTTTGGTGTAGCCGATGACCCACTTTTCGTAGCGTTCGATGGCGCCGCGGAAGCTCTTGAAGGAGAACACGCTCTGCCCGAACGTCTTCACCACGGGGATGCCGCGGATGTACTCGACCGCCTCGTTCTCCATGTCCTTGAGGGCGTTCTGATAATCGCCCATCTGCCGCTGCATGTCGGGCCCCACCATGGCGCGCATCGACAGCGCCGCGAGAAAGGCCGGCAGCAGACTGAGCAGCCCCAGCCGCCAATCGAAAAACAGGATCAGCGCCCCCAGCCCCGCCGTGGAAGCCAGCGTCGCGCTGGCGTCGGGCAGCTGGTGGGCCAGATAGTTCTCCGTCGCCGCCGAACAGTCGGCGACGATTGAGCGCAGCTTGCCGGTGCCCAGGCTTTCGGCGCTGCCCAGCGGCAGCCCGGCGATGTGGCGCATGAGGCGGATACGCATGTTGACCGCCACGCGGAACGCCGCCAGATGCGAGCACATCAGCCCGAGGATGGAGACGACCAGCGACAGCGCCGCCGCGGCCACCGCTTTCCAGCCCCAGGCGGCCATGTCCTCCGCTCCGCCGCCGCCCAGCGCCGCGGCGGAAATCTTCCAGATGAAGACGAACGGCGCCAGCCCCAGCAGCGCCGACAGCGCCGCCAGCACCCACGACGCCCGTGTCAGGCGGCGGTAGCCTCCGGCGTACTCCATCAGCCGGGGCAATATTCGCTCTCCTCTCACGATAAAACCTCCTTTTGCCTCTTCATTTAATTAGAAATAACTAACTCACACGGCGATAAAAAAAGGGCTGTTACAGCCCCATCAGCTTCGCCCAGCCGGCGCGGTGAAAATCGCAGAGCTGGTCGATGCATTTCAGCGCCTCCTCAGGCGGCACGTCGTGAACGATCAGCTCGAACAGCGCCGCAAAGCGCCCGCTGACGACGATGTGCTCGAAGTGCGGACTCACCGTCGTGACGGAACGCCCGCGAGACGTCAGCGCCGACATGAAGCCGCGCGTTTCGGCGATCTCGCGTTCCGTCAAGCGGTGGACGAAACCGCCGCATTTCGACGATTCCGGCGCCGCGAGGATCAGCCGGAAGGCGTCGCGGTGGGCGCGCGCGTATTCGTACATGGCCTTCATGCACCGGCGCCCCACTTCGCCCATGGCGTCGATCTGCTCTTCCGGCGCCATTCTTTTGAAATCCGCCGCCGCCGCTTCGTACAGTTCCATGATGCGCCGCGCGTGCGGCAAAACCAGCGCGTCGAACAATTCTTCCTTGCTTCCGTAGTAGCGGTAAAACGCGCCCGTCGTCACGCCTACGTTCTTGACGATCTGCCGCAGCGACGCGCCGCGAAAACCCTTTCGCAAAAATTCCGCCGTCGCCGCCGCGAGGATCTTCTCCTGCGTTGCCGGCTCCCGTCCCATTCCGTTTCCCCCGTTGGTAACAGTGTTATATAACAGCGTGATCTTAGAGCGAAGTGACTTTTCTGTCAAGCCTCGTCCACAAAATGTCCCGAGAAAACACTGTTCCACGTGGAACAATTGAAGCGGGCGGAAGCCGATGATCCCGATGCCATCGGCTTCCGCCCGCTTTTCGTTTTTCGAGTGCCGGCGAACGGATTTAGTGATATCGATCCAGACGGTCCAGCCACGGCGAACCGCACAAGGCCGGATTGGCGCGGGCGTAATCGACGGCGCGGCGGCCGGAGGCGTCTTTCGGCCGGAGATCGGCGCCTTTTTTCAGTAGCAGGTCAATTATTTCCGCCCGGCCGCTTTCGGCCGCGGCCATCAGCGCCGTGACGCCCGAGGCGCTGGCCCGGTTCAGCGTGTCGGGGGCGGCTTCGATCAGCGCGGACAGCACGGCGGCACTGGGATTGCCGCGCGCGGCGAGGATCAGCGCGGTGCTGCTGGTCATGTCGGTCAGGCGCGGATCGGCGCCGCATTTCAACAGCGCCCGCGCGATACGGGCGCGCGGGTTGCGCAGGGCGGCCACCATCAGCGGCGTCAGTCCCTGAAAGTTGGCCTTGTTCACTTCGGCGCCCTTTTTCACCAGATATTCGATCACGCGCGGGTCATCCTGCTCGCCGGCGGCGCAGATCAGCGGGCTCTGTCCGGTGGCTTCAAGGCGGTTCACGTCGGCGTTGCGGCGCACGCCCTTGCCGACCTGCGAGAGTTTGCCGCGGGCGCAGCAGGCGAGAAATTCGTCCTGCGGCATCACGCCGCGCGCCGCCGCCCCGGCTGCGCAGGCCAGCGCCAGCGCGGCAGCCAGCGCGAAGATTCGTTTTCCGTTCATGACAAACGCTCCCTTCGCCGGAAGATTTTTCGACTCTATTATCCCATCTTTTCGCGCCGGCGCGTCGGCGATTTTGCCAAACGCGCGGCCGGCGCTTGACGTGAAGGGCACTCGAGGCTGTAACATTTTATGCGGACGGCCGGGCGGAGAGCGCAGGCCGTCAGGCACGATGCACGTCAATTTGCGAAGAAAGAAGTGATTGAGGATGAAGAAATTCATGCGTTCCGCGCTGTTGGGGCTGATGGTTCTGGGCTCGCTCGTCTCGGCCGTTTTCGCCGCGGCGCCACAGGAGATCCCCGCCGTCTACATGACGAAGAGCATCACGCCGGAAGGAATGGTACGGGCCTACAAGGCCCTGAACTGGACGCCGACAGGGCGGGTCGCCGTCAAGCTGAGTACCGGCGAGCCGCCGGCAAGCAACTATCTGCGGGCGGAACTGATCGCCGACGTGGTCCGCCTCGCGGGCGGCACCATTGTGGAGTGCAACACGGCCTATAACGGTTCGCGCGCCGAGTCGGCCATGCACTATCAGGTCGCGAAAGATCACGGTTTCACGGCCATCGCTCCTTTCGCGATCCTCGACGAAAAAGGCGACGCCTCTCTGCCCGCGGCGGGCGTCCATTTGAAAGAAAACCTTGTCGGCAAAGCTTTCACCGATTTCGATTCCTATCTGGTGCTGACGCACTTCAAGGGTCACGCCATGGCCGGATTCGGCGGCGCGATCAAGAACATTTCCATCGGCCTCGCCTCGCGTACCGGCAAGTGCCTGCTCCACTCCGCGGGAAAGAGCCGCACCAATCCCTGGGGCGGCGTGCAGGATCATTTCCTCGAGTCCATGGGCGAAGCCGGCAAATCCGTCTCCGACGCGCTCGGGCAAGGAGCGCGCATCGCCTACGTCAACGTCATGAACCGCCTCTCGGTCGACTGCGACTGCGACGGCCATCCCGACGAACCCGACATGCACGACGTCGGCATCCTCTCCTCGAGCGACCCGGTGGCGCTTGACCAGGCCTGCATCGACCTCGTTTACGCGCAAAAGGACGGCGAAGGGGCCTCGCTGGTAAACCGCATCGAGTCGCGCCACGGCCTCCACACGCTGGAAAACGCCGAGAAGATCGGCCTCGGCCGCCGCAAGTACAGGCTGGTCTCTCTTGATTGACGTCCTGCAGCGGGAGCTCGTCTACGTCGGCTATTACTTCACCGTTCAGTTCCGGCAGATCTTCCGCTACTGGCTGCTGGGCATGCTGATCGGTTCGGCCGTGGCGGTCTTCGGCACACAAAAAATCCACGGCGCTTTCAGCCGGCTGCAGGGGCGAAAACTCAGCCTGCTCGGCATCGTCCCCGCCTGCCTGCTGGGGATCGCCTCGCCGCTGTGCATGTACGGCACGATCCCCGTCGCCGCGTCGTTTTCCGCACAAGGCATGCGCGACGATTGGCTGGCCGTCTTCATGACAGCCTCGGCGCTGCTGAACCCGCAGCTGCTCATGTACAGCGCCGCGCTGGGAACGACGATGCTGGCCGTGCGCGCGTTGTCGTGCTTTCTCTGCGGCGTCGCCGCGGGATTGCTGGTCCATTTTTTTCGCCGGAAGAGCTTCTTCAACTTCGCGGGCTTTTCCGCGCCGGAGAATCGCGACGCCGAGCCCAACGTCCCGCTCCGTTTCGTCAAGAACTTCGGCCGCAACGTGCGCGCCACCGGCGGCTGGTTTCTGGCCGGCATTTTGCTGTCGGCGCTCTTCCAGCGCTACGTGCCGGCCGGCGCCTTCGCGAAACTCTTCGGAAGGCACGAAGGCTTCGGCGTGCTGATGGCTGCCACGGTCGGCGTGCCGCTCTACGCCTGCGGAGGCGGCACCATCCCCCTGCTTCAGAACTGGCTCGCCGACGGCATGAGCGCCGGCAGCGCCGCCGCTTTCATGATCACCGGTCCGGCGACGAAGATCACCAACCTCGGCGCGCTCAAAATCGTCTTGGGACCGCGCAGTTTTTCGCTCTACCTGGCCTTCGTGATGCTTTTTTCGCTGCTGGCGGGGCTGCTGGTGAATCTGGCGTTTTAAAGCGCCAATAAGCAAAGGGAGCCGCTTGTCTGTTTTCCCACAGGCAAGCGGCTCCCTTTGCCTTTGCGCCAGTTCGGATTTTCAATTTCTCAGCGTCGCCCTGAGGCGGTCGGGTTTGAGGAGCAGGTCCAGGGCGTCGGCGGCGGTTGCGGCGAGCACGTCGGCGTGGGGCAGCAGGGCGGCGCAGAGGCCTTCGCCTTCGAGCACGGCCACGGAGAGATCGGCGAGGCCGAACATGGGGATATCGTTGAAGCCGTTGCCGAAGCAGGCGACGCCGCCCTTCAGGCCGGCGACGATTTCTTTCTTGCAGTTCCCCGCGCCCGCGCGCGGAAAGGCGTGCACTTCCACGCCCAACGGCTCGCACTGGGCACGCACGGTGCCGTAGGTGTCGGCGGTGAGCACGTGGACTTTCGCGCGCTTCAGCAGCTCGGGCAGTCGCGCTCTGACGCTTTCAAGCACTCGTCCGTCGACGGCGACGGTGCCGTTGTAGTCGAGCGCGACGTGGGCGATTTCCAGCGGCGCGGCGCGGCCGGGGATCTCGATGCGGATCATGGCGCCCTACCCGCGGGGCCTGCTTTTGTTCTTCGCGTAGAGCGCGCGCAGGCCGTCGAAGAGCAGGTATTCGTCGAGGACGATGGGCCGTCGGCACAGCGGCGCCACCTTGGCGGCCAATCCGCCGGTGATCACGGCGGTGCACTTTTGGCCGAGCTGCCCTTCCATGCGGTCGATGAAGCCGTCGATCATACCGGCGTGGCCGTACATGATGCCGGAGCGGATGCAGTCCTTGGTGTTGGTGCCGATGAGCCGATCGGGCGCGTCGAGGCTGACATAGGGCAGCTGGGCCGTGCGCGCGCCGAGAGCGTCGACGGAGATGCCGAGCCCCGGCGCGATCATGCCGCCGCGGTAATTGCCGTCCTTGTCGATGACCGAGCAGGTGGTGGCGGTGCCAAGGTCGAAGACGAGGATCGGACAGGGGTATTTCGCTTTCGCGGCCACGGCGTCGACGATCAGATCTTTGCCGAGCAGCTCAGGCGCGTCGGTCATGATCGTCAGGCCGAGGTCGAGCGCCGTGGTCACGGCCATCATGCGCTTGTGCCAGAGCAGCTGAAAGGCGCGGTCGAGCGCCTGCGTAACGGCGGGGACGACGGAGCTGATCGCGCCGTCTTCCACATCGCCGAGCGCGAAGCCGTGCATGCGCAGCACGCTCTCGACGATCATGGCGTATTCGTCTTCGGTCTTGTGCCGGTCGCTGGCCACGCGCCCCGTGAACAGGCGGCGGTCGCCGTCGTAGCCGCCGATGGTGACGTGGGTGTTGCCCACGTCAAACAGAAGAAGCATATTTTTCCCTCCCGCAATATTTTCGTCATGCCGCGAATTCCCCGCGGCGATCGTGCGCCTTCAGTATAACGGTCGAGCAATTTTTCGCAAGGGCGGGCAGCGAATTTTTCTTCGCACGCCGCCCGCTTTTTGGTATACTTGGCGCGGGAACGGCAACTCATCTTCGCCTTGTGAAGGAGGCGCTTTTCATGCTCGAGGGAAAAAACATTCTGCTGGGAGTGAGCGGCGGCATCGCCGCCTATAAAATCGCGTCGCTGGCTTCGGCGCTGACGAAGCGCGGCTGCGCCGTGCAGGTGATGATGACGAAGGCCGCGGAGCAGTTCGTCGCGCCCGTCACGTTCGAAGCCCTGACGCACCGCCGCGTCTTCGACGACGTGTTCGACCGCGCCGACCCTTCCGTCATCCACCACATCGCCCTGGCCGCCGAGGCCGACGCGCTTGTGGTCGCGCCCGCCACCGCCGACGTGATCGCCAAAATCGCCCACGGCATCGCCGACGACATGCTCACCAGCACCGTGCTGCCGTTTACAGGCTGCCGCATCGTCGTGCCCGCCATGAACACCCACATGCTCGACAACGCCGCCACGCAGGAAAACCTGGCCACGCTGCGCCGACGCGGCTGGCACGTGATGGAGCCGGCCGATGGGCGCCTGGCTTGCGGCGACACGGGACGCGGCAAAATGCCCGAGCCGGAGGACATCCTCGAGTTCATCGAGCATTTCGCCGCCTGCGAAAAGGATCTGACCGGTGAGCGCGTGCTCGTCACCGCCGGCCCCACGCGGGAGGCGCTCGACCCCGTGCGCTTCCTCACCAACCGCTCAACGGGCCGCATGGGCTACGCCGTCGCCCGCGCCGCCGCCATGCGCGGCGCGCAGGTGACGCTGGTATCCGGCCCCGTCTGGCTGAAAAAGCCGCTCTTCGTCGATCTGGTCAGCGTCGTCAGCGCGCAGGAAATGTTCGACGCCGTCGTCTCGCGTTTCGACCGGAGCACCATCGTCGTCAAGGCCGCCGCCGTCGCCGACTACCGTCCCGCCGTGGCTTCCGAGAACAAGATCAAGAAGCGGGACGCGGACATGAACCTGCCGCTGGAGCGCACCGCCGACATCCTCAAATATCTGGGCGAGCACCGCGCCGACCAGTTCATCTGCGGCTTCTCCATGGAGACGGAGAACCTGCTCGAAAACTCGCGCGCCAAGCTCGCCAAAAAGCGCGTGCAGATGATCGCCGCCAACAGCCTCAAAGTCGCCGGCGCCGGCTTCGGCGCCGACACCAACGTCCTCACGCTGATCACCGCAAACGCCGAGACCGAGCTGCCGCTGATGAGCAAGGACGAGGCCGCCCACCGCCTGCTCGACGAGATTTTGCGCCGGCGCGGGCGGTAAAGTACAAAACTTCCGCTTGTAAAGCCGCGCCGATGGCACTATGATAGCGGCGGAGACATCGGCCGCCGGACATACGGCCGGCACATTCTGACGAAGGAGAGAGAGTCATGTCATTTGAGGGAATTTCCGAACAGCAGCGCGCCGAGTACCGGGCGCGTTACGAGAGCAGCGCGCTGTACCGGGCGGTGGGCAACGCGCTGTCGAAGCACGGCATCGGCGACGTCGCGTTCAGTTCCAGAGGGCGCAACGCCGCGCAGTTCCGCTTTTCGCACGTCGTGCCCACGCTGCCCGCCGCCAATCAGAAAAAGAGCGGCCGCTGCTGGATCTTCGCCGCGCTCAACGTGCTGCGCGAGCTGACGGCCAAAAAGCTGAACCTCGCCGAGCTGGAGTTTTCGCAAAACTACACGGCTTTCTGGGACAAGTTCGAAAAGGCCAATTACTTCCTCGAAAGCGTCATCGCGCTGGCCGACAGGCCCGTCGACGACCGGTTGCTGAGCTATGTGCTCGACACCGCGGTGCAGGACGGCGGCCAGTGGGACATGTTCGTCAACCTGGTCGAGAAGTACGGTGTCGCGCCAAAGTCGGCCATGGAAGAGACGTTCCAGAGCAGCAACACCGCCGACATGAACAAACTGCTCAACGCCAAACTGCGCCGCGGCGCCGCCCGGCTGCGCGCCGAAGCGGCCAAGGGCGGCGATCCGCGCGGCCTGAAAGCGCAGATGATGGACGAAGTGTACGCGCTGCTGTGCCTGTGCTTCGGCCAGCCGCCGCAGACGTTCGACTTCGAGTACGTCGACAAGGACAAGAACTTCCACGCCGACCGCGACCTGACCCCGAAAAGCTTTTACGAAAAGTACGTCGGCCTCGACTTGAAAAACGATTACGTCAGCCTGATCAACTCTCCCACCGCCGACAAGCCGTTCTATCGCACCGTCGCCATCGACTGGCTGGGCAACGTCGCCGAGGGGCGTTCCGTGCGCTATCTCAACCTGCCCATGGACGAGCTGAAAGACCTGATCGTGCGCCAGCTCAAAGACGGCGAGTGCGTCTGGTTCGGTTCCGACGTCGGCAAGAAAGGCGCGCGCGACATGGGCATCTGGAGCGACGCCTGCTTCGACTACGAAGGCACCTTCGCGATGGACTTCGCCATGACCAAGGCCGAGCGCCTCGACCTGCGCGACAGCGCCATGAACCACGCCATGGTCATCACCGGCGTCAACCTCGACGCCGCCGGGCAGCCCAACCGCTGGAAGATCGAGAACAGCTGGGGCGACGAACACGGCGACAAAGGCTATTATCTGATGGACGGCGGCTGGTTCGACGAGTACGTCTATCAGGTCGTGATCAACAAAAAGCACCTCAGCGAGAAGCAGCTCGCCGCGCTGGAAACCGAGCCGCTGCACTTCTTCCCCTGGGACCCCATGGGCACGCTGGCCGAGTAGTCTTTAAACAAGAACCGCCGCCACAACGCGGAGACACGAAAAACGGAATCCTCAACGGCATGAGCTCGTTGGGGATTCCGTTTTATGTCGATGATTTTTTGCGCCTTCGCGGCGGCTTTCGTTAAGGAACGGCCGTCTACTTCTTGAACTCGATGGAGTTGAAGACGTTCGTGGCAAGATCGCTCTCATGGTCGCCGGCGATGGCGATGTAACCGATCGCGGTATCGTCGATGGCGAAAATCTGCGCGTACACGGGCGCGTTGTTGACCGTCGCGGTGTACTCGTAGCTCTCCCCCTCGCCGTCCATCCTGGCGAGATCGGTCGCGCCGTGAACCTTGGCGAACTGCTCGGCGGCCGTTTTGACCGTCAGCTGTTCGGAAGCCTTGAGCGCCGACACGGTGAAGGCCAGCGAACTGTCGGCGGCCTTGAGCACGCCGGTGACGGAGTTGTCGTCCTGCTGGACCGTTTCGAACGTCCAGCCCTCGGGCACGTCGGCCGTAAAGTAGCCGCAATCCATCGGCGCGGCCCAAGCCATGGCGGCCATCGCCAGCACAAACACAAACGCAAGAAGCTTTTTCATCGTTTTTCCTCCTTGAAAAATGGCGGTTCATGCCGCCAATCGCCGGGGCATGTCCCCGCGTCTCCGCATATTTTATCCGCAGCCGCCGCGCGCCGCAATGCCCCTTCCGGCTAAAATTGCGCCAAGAAAATTAGCCTAAAGTCCTTGACAAGAGGTCCGAAAAAACGTTAGCATCTTGAAAAAGCCTCAATTATCTGCAGAAAGGTCAAAAAAAGAACAGATGGTTCATATTGTCGTTGTCAGCCGCCATAACTTGATCCGTCGCCTGCTCTCGGACTGTTTTGCCGCACAAAAAGATTTCGCGGTCGCCGCCGAGCTGGAGCGCACGGAAGATGCGCCCGGCGTTTGCGAAACACTGCGCCCCAACCTGTTTCTGTTCGACGTCGCCCTCGACAACGTGCGGAGCGCGCTCAGCAGTTCCGCCGCGATAAAAAAGAGCTCGCCCTCCGTCAAGATCACGTTCCTTACAGGGCTGTCCGACTCGTCGCTGATCGCCGACGCGCGCGAGGGAGGCGTCGATTCTTTCCTCTTCTACAACTGCGTGCAGGAAGGGCTAGTTACCTGCGCCCGCGGCACGGCGAGCGGCTACCAGATCTATCCCAACGAAGAGATGCTCCGCCAGATCGACCCGTTCGCCGGCGTCTTTACGCGCCGCGAGATCAAACTGCTCTGCATGCTCTGCGAATCCAAAAGCCGCGAGGAGATCGGCGCCGTACTCGCCCTCTCGCCCAGTTCGATCAAAGGCTGCGTGTCGTCGATTCTGAACAAGACCGGTTACGGCAACATCTCGCAGCTCATTTCCTACATGATCTCCCACGGCTGCCTCGCGCCGCGGTGAGCGCAAAGAGTTCTCGCGTACAACGCCGTTGAGAGCAGAAGCAGCGATGGCCGTCATTTTGTCCAGATCTCGAGGGAGCGCTCAGCCATACGGCGACGACCTCCACCGGCCCGCCGCCGCGCCCTTTCGCTGGACGGGCGACGCCGTTTCTGACAGCGGAAAGACGCGGCGCGGCAAGATCATAACATCTTGAGACAAAGGAGCTGAACGACCATGAACAAGCGGGAAGTGATGGCGATGCTGGACGCCGAGGGGATCGCCTACGAAAAGGCGGAACACGAGCCCGTCTACACCATCGACGAGATGCTGGCGCTCGGCCTGCCTCACGTCGAGGCGATCGCCAAGAACCTTTTCGTCCACGACGACAAGAAACAGCGCTATTACCTGATCACCGTCAAGGAAGAAAAGCGCGTCGACCTGAAGGATTTCAAGGCGCGCTTCGGCACGCGCCGCCTCAGTTTCGTCTCGGAGGAAGAGCTGAACCGGATCCTCGGCCTCGCCAGGGGCTCGGTCACGCCCTTCGGCATCCTCAACGACGAAGAGCGCCAGGTGACGGTTTACTTCGACGACGATTTCCGCGGCCGGCTGATGGGCATCCATCCTAACGAAAACACCGCCACCGTCTACGTGAAGACCGAAGACGTGGCGCGTCTGATCACGGCGCACGGCAACGAACTGAACTTCGCCCGTTTCTGAGACCGATTTTCAACGTTGAAAACGGCCGGAGACTGATGACATTCGATTCATCAGCCTCCGGCCGCTTTTTTTTCGGTCCGGCGGGCGTTTTCGCTTTCATTCTTCGGCGGACGGAGCGGCGCTCTCCTTGGCCGCGGGGCCGGAATACTGGCCGAGCAGCAGGGCGAAATAAAAGTTGAAACAGGCGGGGAAGCTGTGAATGTCCTCGCCGGTGAGGCGCTCGATCTTCTCGAGGCGGTAGATCAGCGTGTTGCGGTGGATGTGGAGCCGCCGCGCCGTCCCCACCAGCGAAAAACCGCTTTCGCACCAGGCCCGGATCGTCTTTTCCAGCTCCGGCCAGTCGGATTTGGCGCGCAGGTTGCCGGTCAGGGCCTTGATGAAGCGGATGCGCACGGGCGCGTCGATGGTGGAAATCACGTCCTCCATGCGGAAGTCGGCGATGCAGTATACGTCGGGACGTTGTTTGAACTTTTTGCCCAGCATCAGGACCTTGCGGGCCTCATGGCAGCTGATCGACAGCGCCGCAATGCTGTGAGCCGGCGAGCCGATGCCGATGGCGGCTTTCAGCCCGTAATCCTCGAGCCGGTCCAAAAGACTCCGCGAGAGTTCGACGACCTGCGCAAGCGCCGCCTTTTCGTGCTGCGGGTCGGCGCGATCGGCGTCCTTGACGGCATGGAGCGTGACGAAACGATTGTTGCCGCTGATGCTGGAAATGTTGTGCGGATGGGAGAAAACGCCGCGCATCTCCGCGAGGATGGCTTTTTTGACGTTGAGGATGCGCATCTCCACCTGCCCGCTGTCCCCGTCCCGGCATTCGCGGCGGACGGCCAGCGCGTAGCGGCCGAACTGGTACAGATCGACGACGATGGGAATGTAGAACAAGCTCGGATCGTAGCCGAGCTCGATGGCCCGCGACTGAAGCATGGTCTCGTTGCCGACGCCGGGGACGAAAGTCTCCAGGTCGTGGATCAGGTTCTGGATGATGCTCTCGCGGCTGCTGGAGTAGACGTGGAGCTCGCGCTCGCGCAGCAGGATCTCGATCTGTTTTTTGACGATCAGGCCGAACGGGCGGACCTCGTCCGGCGAGCCCGTGAGAGCCATGGTGCCGACGGTGCGTCCGTTCAGATTCCGAATCGGGAACGTGACGCCGGGAAGCGTCCCCCGGAACAGCCGCGCCTGCTCCCGCGTCGTCTCGGAAGCCGTACCGGTGCGCGCCACTTCGAGCGAGGCCTCGTGCAGCTGGCCGACGCGCTCCGTCTGGCTGGCGCCGATAATCCTGCCGTCCACGTCGGTGATGATGAGGTTGTGGCCGATGATTGCCGCCGTGGAAGAAGCGATCTCCTGGGCGCATTTTTGTATTAATGTCATCTCGTCTATCTCGTTTTTTTTCATCATTTCACCTCATCTCGTACGGTTGATACGAATCTCCGGACGTATTAACTCACAAAATCTGGTAACTTGCAACGTTTTTTTTGCGAGGGCATTCTTTATGATTTTGAATAAGGCGAGGAACCATAAATAATATTCAGCAAGCTAAGGAGGAATGCTTCTATGAGGCTGGAACTTCGCAAGGCCCATGTGACCGGGCTTGAATGGGGCAGCCCGACCCGCATGGAAAACGGCGTGCTCTACGTCGACAAGGAAGGTTTGATCGCCGCGCTTTCCGACGACGACCGCATCGAAAAGTGGGACGTCGATCTGGCCCGTCCCGGCGAATCGGTGCGCATCATCCCCGTCAAGGACGTGATCGAGCCGCGCGTCAAGCTGGAAGGCGGCGAAAGCTATTTCGCTTCCGTGATCGGCCCCAACGACACGGCGGGCGAAGGCGCGACGTTTGTGCTCGACGGCGCCGGCGTGGTCACCGTCGGCCCGATCATGGGCTTTCAGGAAGGTTTTATCGACATGTCCGGCCCCGCCGCCAAGTTCAGCCCGTTCGCGGAGCTGTTCAACGTGGTGCTGATCGCCCGGCCGGTCGAGAATCTGGAAAAGCACCAGTACGAGGAAGCGATCCGCGTCGCCGGGCTGAAAGCCGCCGTCTGGCTGGCCGACTGCTGCAAAAACGCGAAGATCGACGCCACGGAAGTTTTCGAAAAAGGCACGGTGGCCGAAGAGCTGAAAAAATATCCCGACCTGCCGCCCGTCGTCCATCTCTGCATGTGCATCACGCAGGGTTTGCTGCACGACACGTACGTGTACGGCGCCGACGTGAAGACCTGCCTGCCCACGCTGCTGCACCCCAACGAGGTGCTCGACGGCGCCATGGTCTCCGGCAACTGCGTGTCCGCCTGCGACAAAACCACGACCTGGCACCATCTGCACGATCCGGTGGTCAGCGAACTGTACGCCCAGCACGGCAAAACCGTCAACTTCCTGGGCATGATCCCCACGCAGGAATCGGTCGTCCTCGCCGGCAAGGAGCGCGCTTCGTCCTTCAACGCCCGCCTCTGCCGCGAGCTCGGCGCCAAGGGCGTGATCATCACCGAGGAAGGCTATGGCAACCCCGACAGCGACCTCTGCCTGAACGTCAACAAGTGCGAAGCGCTGGGCATGAGCACCGTCGTCATCGCCGACGAAGCGTCCGGCACCGACGGCGCGTCGCAGGGCCTGGCCGACGCCACGCCGCAGATGACGGCCTTCGTCTCCTGCGGCAACGTCAACGAGATGCTCGAAGTGCCGGCCATGAAAAAAGTGATCGGCTTCATCGAGTCCATCGCCCACGTTTCCGGCGGCGCGGCCGAAAGCCTTCGCCCCGACGGCTCCATGTACGTCGAGCTGCAGTCGATCATCGGCTCGACCTGCGAGACCGGCTTCAACAGGTCCGGCTCGCTCTGGGTGTAAGGAGGAATCGATCATGACGTTCCGCATCGTTCATTACATCAACCAGTTTTACGCCGGCATCGGCGGCGAGGACATGGCCCACGTGCCGCCCGAAAAGCGCGACGGCAAAGTCGGCCCCGGCGCCGCCCTTCAGGCCGAGCTGGGCAAAGACGCCGAGATCGTCGGCACGGTGATCTGCGGCGACAACTACTTCAACGAACACAACGAAGAGGCCAAAAAGACGCTGCTCGAGATGATCGGCAGCTACAAGCCCGACCTGCTGATCGCCGGCCCGGCGTTCTTCGCCGGACGCTACGGCATGGCCTGCGGCGACATCTGCGCCGCCGTGCAGGACACGCTGGGCATTCCCGTCGTCACCGGCATGTATCCCGAGAATCCCGGCGCCGAGTCCTTCGCCAAGAAAGTCTTCATCGTCAAGACGGCCAACAGCGCCCGCGGCATCAAAGACGCGGCCAAATCCATGGCCTCGCTGGCGCTCAAGCTGCTCAAGAAGGAAACTCTCGGCCCCGCCGCCGACGAAAACTACATCAGCCGCGGATTCCGCCGCGTTTTCTTCCACGAGAAGAACGGCGCTCAGCGCGGCCTCGAGATGCTGCTCAAGAAGATGGCCGGCGAGCCGTTCCAGACCGAGTACGAGATGCCGACCTTCAAGAAGATCGAGCCCTGCGCTCCGGTCAAGGATCTCAAGCACGCCACGATCGCCCTGATCACCTCCGGCGGTATCGTTCCCAAGGGCAATCCCGACAAGATCCGCGTCTCTTCCGCGGAGTCTTACGGCCGCTACGACATCACCGGCCTCAACGACCTCACCCCCGAGAACTACGAGTCCATCCACGGCGGCTACGACACGCAGTGGGCCAACGCCAACCCCGACGTGGTGCTGCCGCTCGACGAGATGCGCGAGCTGGAAAAAGAGGGCAAGATCGGCAAAATCTACAAGTACGTGTACTGCACCACCGGCACCGGCACGGCCGTGGCCTGGGCCGAGAAGTTCGGCCAGGAGATCGGCCCGGAGCTGAAAGCCGCCGGCGTCGACGCCGCCATTCTCACCTCCACCTGAGGCTCCTGCACTCGATGCGGTGCATCGATGTCGCGTGAAATCGAGAAGGCCGCCGGCATCCCCGTCGTGCAGATCGCCACGATCGTGCCGATCATGATGACCGTCGGCTCCAACCGGATCGTGCCCGGCGTCGCCATCCCCCACCCCGTCGGCAAGCCGGAGCTTGGCGACGCGGAGGACAAAAAGGCCCGCCGCAAGCTGCTCGAAAAGGCGCTCGAGGCCATGGTCACGCCGATCGACAAACAGACGATCTTCAAGGCGCTCTAACGGAAATGTGGCTTCCGCCGTCAGGCGGCGGCGAAAAACATAAAGCCGGCGAAACCGCGTCGGGTTCCGCCGGCTCTTTTCGACGCCGCGCAAATGAAATTTTTCACGATTCATTCTCTCAGGCATAAAACCGCGTTTAATAAACACGGATTTAACGTCCGATTCTTGAAATCATTTTTTTCGGGAGGGCCGACCATGATCGTCACCAACAATCCGGATGTCGAAGCGGCAAAGCTCGGCGCGACCGTGCTGGTCGAGGGCACGCCGCTGGACGTGCTGCTGAAGGTCTCCGAATACCTGGGAAAGGACTGGCATCTGGTCACGCATCCGCTGTCGGCGAACAACCGCCTCAACACGAGCCCTTACCGCTCGGTCGTCCTCTCCGAAAAGCCCTCGTGGGAGGGCGACGACCGGGAGGTTCTCGGCCGGGCGATCGAGCATCTGTCGCTGCAGGGATTCGACGATCCGAAGGGGGCCGACGCCGATTACCGCTGGATCGATCTGGAACATTTGAAAACGGCTCTTGCCGAAGCCGAAAAATTCCATGTGTGAACCGATTCCCGCATCTTGGGCTGCCCGCGCGCCGCGTCCGGGATGCGGGAATCGAAACGGTTTGCCGCGAATATTCGCGGCAGCAGAGTGTTGAAATGGAAGGGATGATTTTTTATGGAAGAACAGAAACGAGACAGTTTTGGCAGTCGCATCGGTTTTATCCTTTCAGCCGCCGGTTTCTCCATCGGCCTCGGCAACGTCTGGCGTTTCCCTTATCTCACCAGCAAGTTCGGCGGCGGCGCTTTCGTGTTGGTCTATGTGCTGATCTGCGTTTTCGTCGGCCTGCCCCTGTTCCTCGGCGAACTGAGCATCGGCCGCCGCATGAAGGCGACGCCCATCGTCGGGTTCCTGCGCGAAAAGAAACCTTTCTGGTCACTGATCGGCTGGGTCGGCGCCATCGCCTGCATCGTGCTGATGGCGTATTACACGGTCATCATCGGCTGGATGGTCCGTTATGCCGTGAAGGCTCTGACCGGCATTTTCACCGGTTCCACTTTCGAGCAGACCAAAGTGATGTTCGACGATTTCATGAAGAGTCCCTTCGAGCTGATCGCCTACACCGTCGTCGTCTTCTTCGCGCTGGGGCTGGCGATCTCGCGCGGCGTCAAGGAAGGCGTCGAGAAACTCTGCAAATGGCTGCTGCCCATCCTCGGCCTCATGATCGTGACGCTGGCCGTCCGCTCGCTGACGCTCAGCCCCGTGGAAGGCGTCGGCAAAACCGCCATGGACGGTCTGAGATGGTATCTCAGCCCCGATTTCAGCCAGATATGGAATCCCGAAGTGTGGCTGTACGCCCTCGGCCAGAGCTTCTTCTCCATCGGCGTCGGCATCGCCACCGCCGTCGTGTACGGCTCCTATCGCAGCGACACCGACAACATGCCCAAGGACGCCGCCATGGTCGTCACCATGGATACTTCCTTCGCGCTGGTCGCCGGCGTGGTCATCTTCCCGGCGCTGCTCGTCTACGGCGCCGATCCCAACGCCAGCGGCGTCGGTCTGGTCATGGAGATCATGCCCGTCGTCTTCGGCAAGATGCCGATGGGCTCGTTCTGGGCTTCGCTGTTCTTCATTCTCGTCGCCGTCGCCGGCTACACCTCCGGGCTCGGATACCTCGAAGCCCCCGTGGCCTGCTTCGCCGACTTCTTCAAGGTGAAAAGAAGCAAAATGACCTGGATCGTCGTCTTCGTCATGTTCGTGCTCAGCCTGCCCTGCGCCTACTCGCTGAGCGAAGGGCACGGCTGGATGTCCACGTGCCGGGTCCTCGGCAAGAGCATCTTCGATTTCGCCGATTACCTGTCGGGCAACGTGATGATGCCGGTCGACGCGCTGCTTGTGTCGCTCTACATCTCTTTCGTGCTGAAGTTCAATGGCTACATGGAAGAAGCGAACAAGGGCCTGGACGAAACTCATACGTGGCGCGTCAGCGGCTGGTGGAGACCCTGGGTCACCTACGGCCTGCCCATCGTCCTGATCGTGATCATGTACCGCAACGTGTTTTAGAAATAAAAGACGGCGGCGCGCAAGCGCTTTTTCGTGCCCTCGTTTCCGTCGCGCGGATTTTCTGCGATCCGCGCGACGGATTATTTTACGCCGCGCGCGTGCTACAATATCGCATAAAGTGGCGGGTATCGCTTCTCTCTCCAATTTCGAAGCTGCGAAAGAAAGGTCTTTCGGCATGGAAAAGTGCGCTCAAGACGCGTTGTTGTTTTTTCTGCCCTTCGCCGCGGCCGGGCTTTTTCTCGTCAAAAACCGGAAGCTCGGCTCGCTGGCGGTGCTGCTCGGCTACGCGCTGGCGGCGGCGCAGGCGCTCTGCGCCGCCGTGCTGAACCGGGATCTCGATTACTTTGTCTTCATGCGTCTCGACTGGGACATGCTGCGCATGGCGCCGCTCGTGATGGCGGCGACGAGCGCCGTTTTCGCCGGGCTCACGCTTGCCGTCCTGACCGTCGTCTGGCTGAACTGGACGGGGCGCCTGCGCCGCGTTTTCGCGCCGAAGCGACGTTTTCCGCGCCTGGGGCTGCTGGCGGCCTGCGCGCTGGCGGTCGCTTTTTCGCCCGTGACGTCGGTCTATCGGGAAATGCTGGAATCATGGCGGCAGTACGCGCGGACTTCGTCCTGTTCCGAGGCGGAGCTGTTCGCGGCGCTGGGCGCGCGGCGGGAGCCGGTTGCGGAGGCCGACGTCGCGGCCGAGGCGGGGCGAAATATCGTGGTCGTTTACTGCGAGTCGCTGGAGAACAATTTTCTGGACCGGGAGGATTTTCCGGATTCGCTGCCGCGCCTGCACCGCCTCGCCGATTCCGGATGGACGCTCTGGGACAATTACAAATGCGTCAGCGGCGCGACCTGGACCGTCGGCGCGCTGTACGCGACGCAGACGTCGTTTCCCGCCTTTTTCGGCGGCGCCGGCGACGATATTTTCAACCGGGTCGAGAGCAGCCGCCTGACGTCGTACGCGAGAGTGATGCGGCGGGCTGGGTACGACTGCCTGTTTCTGGCGGGCTGCGAGCTCGGCTTCGGCGGCACGGGCGGCCTCATGAAAACGCTGGGGTACCGCGTCAAGGGGGCGCGGGACTTCGAAAAGGGCTGCGAAAAAACCGTCTGGGGCGCGCACGATTTCGACCTGTTCGAACAGGCCAAGCTCGAATACTCGCGCCTGTCAGCCGCCGGGCGGCCGTTCAACCTGACGCTGCTGACGGTCGACACGCACTTTACGAAAGGTCTTCCCGACGCGCGCCTGAAGGACAAGGTGGCGCCCGCGGTGCCGCCCATGAGCCACGAGTACTGCGTGGCCTGCCTGGATTACCTGCTCGGCGATTTCGTCGATTTTGTCGAAGCGCAGCCGGGCGGCCGTGAAACGGCGATCGTCGTCCTCGGCGACCACCTGATGATGGGCAGCGAGAACAACACGCCGATCCTCAAGCGCCTGAAAAAACGCGCGCGCACGGTGGCGCTGCTGACGAACCGCCGTGCCGCGGGCTGGGATCCGCGCGGCGAGATCGGCTTTTACAACGTTCCCCGGCTGATCCTCGATCTGGCCGAAGTCAAACACAACGCGCTGTTCCTCGACGGGCTCGTGCCGAACATCTCGCCGCGGACGATCGAAGCGCACAGCGCCGCGCTGACGGCCCTCAACCTGCGCCTGACCGTTCAGAAAGCGGCGGACTCAAAGGCGGGACAAAAGACGCCGCGCCGGCGGGAAAAATAACATCGCTTAAAAAACATGATTTATGATCCATTGAAAACGCTGCGTCGAAAGAAAGATGTTCCACGTGGAACATCAAAAAAACGCTCGACAAAAAGCGCCCTGGTACGCGTCGATGAAGGAGAGCCATCGGCCGTATCGGGGCGCTTTCGTTTTTTGTCGGGAAATGCCGCGGCTTTTTTTTCGCGTCGCGGCTATTCGTCCCGGCGCGGCATCTTGGGCACGAACTTTTCCGCGCCGGCGGTCATCGACTGGATGTAGGCGGCCGCCTTCCGCAGCGCGGGCACGGCTTTTTCGATCAGCTCGGGCGTGAGGCGCTCCGTGGTGCTGGCGAGGCCGAGCGCGCCGAGCAGCTCGCAGCCGGCGCCGAAAACGGGCACGTCCAGCGCCGCGGTGCCGTAGGTGCGCTCCTCGCGCGAGACGGCGTAGCCCTGTTTCAGCGTCTTTTCAATGGCGCGCAGCACTTCGTCGGCGGTCGTCGGCGTGTGTTCGGTATAGCGCGGATAAGGGGCCGCGGCGAGGATTTTGGCGCGCAGCTCCGCCGGCCCCCAGGCGAGCATCACCTTGGCGGCAGCGCCGTAGGGGAACTTCGCCTCGCTGCCCTCGGGCGTGACGTAGCGCGCCAGCTGCGCGCGGCAGACGGAGCAGACGCACAGGCGCCGGTCGTCGCGGATGATCTGGAACGAGACGTTCTCGTCCAGTTCACGGGCGATCCGTTCCAGCTGCGGTCGCAGCACGTGGAGCAGCGGATTGTGGCGCTCGAACGCCTTGCCCAGCGACAGCACGCGGGGGCCGAGCGCGTAGCGGGCGTCTTCGCCGCGGCGGATCACGTAGCCCATCCGCTCCATCGTGCCGCACAGGCGCATGACGCGGGATTTGTGGATGCCCAAAGCGCCGCTCAGCTCCGTCAGCGACGCCGAGCCCTCCGTTTCGAGAAAATCGAGCGCCTCGAGGCTGAACACGACCGAAGCGTTCAGCCGTTCGGATTCTTTGACGCGTTTTTTGAGCTCCATGCGGGATCTTCCTTTCCGGGCGGGGGGCGCCGTATGACGATGAACGCCGCGTTGTCATCGCGTTTTTTTCGTCGAGAGTCTTGACAACTTTCTTCCGATCGCTAAAATAATAGCAAATTCTAAAAATAGAATCAAGTATCATAGAAAATAGAACTTTTGTGCGCCCCATCTTGAGCGGACAGCACGGAACGGAGGATTTTCGATGAAGGAAAAGATGTTTGCGCTGATCGACGCGCTGAAGCCGGAGCTGTCGGCGATGTCCGACGACATTTACGACCACCCGGAAGTCGGGCTGACGGAGGTCCACGCTTCGGCGCTGCTGACGGAATGGCTGGAGAAGCGCGGCTTCGCGGTGGAGCGCGGCGTCGGCGGCCTGCCCACGGCGTTCCGCGCCGTGTACCGCCGCGGCGAGGGC
>NZ_ADFP01000013.1 GCF_000177335.1 Pyramidobacter piscolens W5455 | reverse complement strand
CGCCGCGACGACGCGGAAGCGGAACTGAAGCGCCTCGAAGCGGAAGCGGCCGCCGGCGCGCAGCGGCGCGAAGAGGCGGAGCGCTGGCGCGCCGACGCCGCGGAAAAGCTGGCGCTCTTGAAGAAAAAACACGGCGAGCAGGCCGAACTGTGGGGCAAAGTCCACGACCTCGACCGCGAGATCGAAAGCCATGCGCTGCGCTGCCACGAGCAGGAGATCCGCATCGCCGAACTGGAAGCGTCGTTCGCCGCCGGCGACGCGCAGGACATCGCCGTGCTGGGCGAGCTGAACCAGATCAAGTTCGAAGCCGAAGCGATGGGCAAAAGCCTTGCCGGCGCGCGCGAGGAAAAAGAGCAGGCCATGGCCGCCATGTACCGCGCCGACCTCAGCATGCTCAGCGCCCGCCTCGAAGAGGGCAAACCCTGCCCGCTTTGCGGCGCCGTCCATCATCCCGCGCCGTACCAGCGCAGCGTGCTTCAGGAAGAGGAACTGCTGCTCCACCAGAGCGCCGAAAAAGCGGCGCGCAAAGTGACCGATCTGGAGCGCAAGCTCGCTTCGATGCAGGAGAAAATCACCACCCTGCAGATGGAGCACAAGCGCCTTTCCACGCTGGGGCAGACGGCGCAGCGTTCGCTCCAGGACGCGCGCGAAACGCTGTCCCGCGGACGGGAAAATCTGGAATCGCGCCAGCGGGCGCGGCGCGAGCTGTTCGGCGAACGCCGTCCCGAGGCGGAAGCCGCGAAGCTGAAAGAAAAACTTGCCGCCGCCGAGAGCTCGTTGGCCGAGGCGGAATCCCGCCGCCATCAAAGCGCCCTCGACGCCGCCCGTACCGAGACCGAACTGGCAGGCGTGCGCGAAGATCTGGCGGAGCTGGAAGGCGAGATTGCCGCAGCGCAGGCGCAGTTTGCCGAGAGATTGAAGCGCCTCGGCTTTGCGGAAGAATCCGCGTGGCAGACGGCCGCGCTTTCCGAAGAGGAGATCGCCGCTCTGCGCGCGTGCAGCGAAGAGCTGTGGCGGCGCGAAGAATCGCTGCGTTCGCAGGCGCTGCTGCTCGACGAGGAAGAGCGCGCGCTCGGCGACGCGCCCGAACGCGCCGCCGCCGACTTGAAAATTGCGCTCGAAGCGTGCGGCACGGAGCTGACCGAGCTGCTCAAGAACCGCGGCGCCGACGAACAGACGCTGCGCCACGACGATGAATGCCGCCGGCGGCTGGGCGAACTGCGGCAGGCCGAAGCGCGCCGGCGGAAAGTCTACGAACTCTGGAGCGACCTCAACGACCGGATCGGCTCCGCTTCCGGCGACCAGTTCAGCCGCTACGTACAGGGCCTCACCTTCCGCCGCCTCGTGCGGGCCGCCAACGCGCAGCTGGCGCAGCTTTCCGAGCGTTACCGCCTCAAGGTGGCGGCCGACGACGCGCTGCGCCTCGACGTCGTCGACCTCTGGCAGGGCGGCGAAGTGCGCACCTCGCGCAACCTCTCCGGCGGCGAGAGCTTCATCGTCAGCCTGGCGCTGGCTCTGGCCCTGTCGCACGGCATGAGGGAAGTGAAAGTGGACTCGCTGTTCCTCGACGAGGGCTTCGGCACGCTCGACGAAGAAACGCTCGAGACCGTGCTCGACTGCCTGAACCGCCTGCGCGAGAGCGGCAAGCTCGTCGGCGTCATCTCGCACGTGAAGACGCTGCGCGAACGTATCGACGCGCATCTCACGCTCACGCCCGGCCCCGGCGGCCACAGCCTGCTGAGCGGTCCCGGCTGCTCGCGGCTGGGCTGACTCTTGACCGACGGCGGCCGGAGGAGTATGATTCTTTTCGCACCATCACAATCGAACTTCAGGGCAGGGTGAAAGTCCCTACCGGCGGTAAAGCCCGCGAGCCGCAAGGCATGATTCGGTGAGATTCCGAAGCCGACAGTACAGTCTGGATGAAAGAAGCGAGTTCCGCCGTTGTCCCGGGATCCCGGCTCTGAAATGCCATTGCGCGTTTCAGAGCCTTTTTTGTTGAGAAAACGACGGCCCTGAAAATTCCATAGGGAGGAACCTGTCATGATCCAGTACGACACCGTTGAAGAAGCCGTCGCCGAGCTGCGCGCCGGCAGAATCGTCCTCGTCGCCGACGACGAGGACCGCGAGGACGAGGGCGACATGATCTGCGCCGCCCAGTTCGCCAGCACCGAAAACGTCAACTTCATGGCCCGCTTCGCGCGCGGGCTGATCTGCATGCCCATGAGCGCGGCATACGCGAAGCGGCTCGGCCTGCCGCAGATGGTCGAGAGCAACACCGACAACCATTGCACGGCATTTACCGTCTCCATCGACCACGTTTCCACGCGCACCGGCATCTCCGCCGTCGAGCGCGGCGTCACCGCCCGCGCCTGCGTGGCCGACGGCGCAAAACCGGAAGATTTCCGCCGCCCCGGGCACATGTTCCCGCTGGCGGCCCGGCCGAACGGCGTGCTCGAACGCAACGGTCACACCGAAGCGACGGTGGATCTGCTGCGCCTCGCCGGGCTGAAAGAGTGCGGGCTTTGCTGCGAAGTGATGCGCGACGACGGCGAGATGATGCGCGCCCCCGAACTGGCGGAGAAGGCGAAAGAGTGGGGGCTGAAATTCGTCACCATCCGCGCCGTCCAGGAATACCGCAAGCGCCATGAAACGTTCGTCGAGCGCGTGGCGACGACGAAGATGCCCACCAGGTACGGCTTTTTTACGGCCTACGGCTACCGCAACCGCCTCAACGGCGAGCATCACGTGGCGCTTGTCATGGGCGACCTGGGCGACGGGCGCGACGTGCTCTGCCGCGTCCACTCCGAGTGCCTGACCGGCGACACCTTCGGCTCGCTGCGCTGCGACTGCGGCCAGCAGTTTGCCGCCGCCATGACGCAGGTCGCCGCCGAAGGGCGCGGCGTTCTGCTTTATCTGCGCCAGGAAGGCCGCGGCATCGGCCTGCTTAACAAGTTGCGCGCCTACGCGCTCCAGGACCGCGGCCTGGATACCGTCGAGGCGAACCTGGCTCTCGGCTTCGAAGAAGACCAGCGCGAATATTACATTGGCGCGCAGATTCTGCGCGACCTCGGCGTGCGTACGCTGCGCCTGCTCACCAACAACCCGAAGAAGATCGAAGGGCTGGCGGATTTCGGCCTCGAGATCGCCGAACGCGTCCCCATCCAGATGCCCGCCACCGCCAACGACCTGTTCTATCTTCAGACCAAAGAGCACAAGATGGGGCATCTCGTCTCCTATTAGCCCGCCGTTTCTTCGCGGGACGCCGCGGACGCGCAACGAAAAATGCGTGATGATCGACCTGATCATCACGCATTTTTCATCTCAATAATATTGGAAAACGGCATCGGTTTTATTTTCCGTCGTCTTTCTGGCGAAATATGTCGGCAGCGACGGTCTCCTCAGCGGCGTAGTCGTTGACGTCGTCGTCCGCCGGGGGGACGGGCTGCTGAGGCTGCGGCGGGACGGCGGAAGTTTCCGGCGCGGGCGGGGTCCCGGGCGCTTCCTCTTGGGGAGCGCGCAGGGCCTCGAAACGGCTTTTTGCCTTCGCGGCCCAATCCTTGGCGCCGAGCGTCATTTTATCTTTCCAGCCGCGAAGTTTTTCGCCCAGCGGCGCGCTCTCGCCGGATTGCTCTCCCTCGCCGGCGCAGACGAACTGTTTCGCCTTGGCGCAAGCGCGCCGTGCCGCGTCTTTGGCTTTGGCGGCGACGCCGTCGGCGAACTGGCGGAACGTGGCGGCGTTTCCTTCGTCGCGGCCGGGGCGTTCGGAGTGGTCGCGGTGCAGGGTGCTCTTGGCGTCCGCGGCGATTTTTCTGGTCTTTTCAGAGAGCTCGCTGCGCATGCTTTTGAATCGGTCGGCCGCTTTTTCGGAGAGGGCTTTCAGCTTCTCTTCGGTGCCGAGCGTTCCAGCGGCTTCGCGGGCGGCGCGGCGCTCTTCGCGTCTGGCGTCGGCCTTTTCCTTGAGAGCGCCCAGACGCTCGCCGGCGTTCCGGGCGGCTTTCTTCAGGCCCGTCGCGGCGCCCGAGGCCGCTTTGCCGAGGCGCTCGCCGGCGCTTTTGCCTTTCCGTGAAAGTCCCTGTATGGCGCTGGACGCGCTCTGGCTCAGTTTGTCTTTCGCGTTCTCGAAGGCGCCCGAGTCTTTGAGGTCTTTCAGTTTTTCTGCGGCGCCGCGCCCGACCGAGACGATGCCCTTGCCGGTCGCGCGGGCGACTTTGCCGAAGGCGCTGAAGGAGGTTCCGGCAGCGATGCCGATGGCCTTGAAAAGCCTGCCGGTTTTTGGAAATCTGTTTTCGACGCTGCGGCGCAGGGCGCGGGCCCCCTCGGCGACGCCGCAGAACGCCGTGCCGAACCCTTCGGCGGCCGCTCCGGCGGCAATGCGTCCCATCTCGCGGTTCTTCTCGCTGGCAAGGCGCAGCGCGCCGCTCTTCAGGACTTCTTTCGCCTTGTTCGCCGCCGCGGAGATCTTTTGCGGAGCGACATTCTGTTCATCGCGGCCCATTGTTTCGCACGACGCCTCTTCCCCTTCGAAGTCGACGACGATCTTCTCTTTTTTGCCGGCTTGAGCCTGGGCGCTGCGCTCGGCTGCGTCGGGCAGGGCGCTTTTGATCAGGTGCCCGATCGCGGCGAACGACTGGGCGGCCGAACGTTTGCCCAGCTGATCTACGGGAACGGGCTGCCCCTCGGCGACGGGGGCGCTTTTTTGGAACTTCTCGGCGACGTGGTGAAGGCCGTTTTTGATGGCGCTCATTTCCTCGTCGAAATCGTTGGGCGCGAGTTTCCGCAGTCCATGAGGCCGTGTTTTTCCCTTTTTGAGATCCTCTCGGTCGACTGACATCTGCATGTACCTCCTGCTTTTTCGCTGGAAAACGGCCGGCGTGAGCCGGGCTGTCTGTCTTCATGCGGTGATTTTGGCGCTGTATGCGCAACTGTCTCAACCATATATTTAAACTTGAAAACGGAGAAAAATCAACTGGCAAAGCTCATGAAATCATATTTTTTTGCAGGATCTTTGTGATAAGATGATTTTATCTTTCTGTCGGAGCGGGGTGTTTTTCATGAAAAAAGCTCTTCTGCGGTGCAAAACCTGCGGCGCCGAGTACGGCGCGGAGCGGGCGCCGTTTCGCTGCGCCTGCGGCGAACCGCTCGATCTGGCGTGGGACGGTTTCGGCATCGACGCGAACGAAAGATGCCAGTCGCGCCGCTACGCGGCGTTCTATCCGTTCGAGGCGGGCGAGTGGCGCTCGCTGGGCGAGGGCGGCACGCCGCTCGTGAAGCTCGAGGCGCTGGCCAAAGAGCTCGGCCTGGCCGAGGTGGCGGTCAAAAACGAGAGCGCCAACCCCACGTGGTCGTTCAAGGACCGCGGCACGGCCTCGTGCATCGCTCACGCGCGGGCGCTCGGCTATGCGAAAGTCGGCACGGTCTCTTCGGGCAACATGGCGGCTTCGGTGGCGGCGTACGCCGCGGCGGCGGGCATGGAAGCCTTTATCCTCGTCAAGGGCAACGTCGCCGACGAGAAGCTGGCGCCGATCGCCATCTACGGCCCGCATCTGCTGCGCGTCGCCGGCCCGTACGAAGAATTGTACCGCGAAAGCCTGCGCCTCGGCGCCGAGCGCGGCATCTACTTCATGAACTCCGACGTGCCGTTCCGCGTCGCCGGCTCGCGCACGATCGCCTACGAGATCGCCGAGGATCGCGGCTTCCGCGTCCCCGACTGGGTGATCGTGCCGGTGAGCGCGGGCGGCAACCTGCGCGGCATCGTCAACGGCTTCGAGGATCTGCGGCGCGCGGGGCTGACCGACCGCCTGCCGCGGTTCATCTGCGCGCAGACGGCCAGCGTCGCGCCCGTCGCTTCGGCTTTCGCCGCCGGATCGGCGCGGATCAGCCGCTTTCCCGACAACGAGACGATCGCCCAC
>NZ_ADFP01000012.1 GCF_000177335.1 Pyramidobacter piscolens W5455 | reverse complement strand
CTTCCTTTTGCCTTGCTCGATCTGCCGATCGCAATGGCCTTTTCTCCCGTGGCGCCGTCGTTGTTCCAGTTTGTGCTATCGGGGCTCGCGCTGTCGTCCGCTTTAACGGAAAAATAATGCACCCCACCGGCTGCCGTCCCTACCATTGCGACGACGGCCTTGAGCTGGGCCACGTTGACGGCGTCGGTGTTCTCCGTGCCGGCCGCTACACCGGTGATCTGACGATTGAACTGTTCGGACCAGGAGCTGTTGCCGCCTGTCGTCCGCCCAACAGCGACGGCGCTTCTCGTGCTTGCAGCGGTGTTCTGTACTGCCGCATCGCCGCCCATATAGACTGAGGTTTTATCTGTCACAGGGCCGCGGTCGGCGACGCTGTAGCTGCCGATAGCCACAGCGTCCGTCTGGTCGCTCACGGCCCGTATGCCCAACGCCACGGAAGCGCTTACATCGGGATGATCCTTGACTCCGGCAATGGCATCCGTACCGATGGCGATGGAATCGTTTCCCAAGGCGCCCTGATAGCGGTAATCCAGACCCGTGCGGCCGATCGAAATGCCACCTGCTCCGGCAGCATGGGAACCATCCCCCAGAGCAACGGAAGAAATACCATCTGCTTTGGCTTTTGGGCCGACGGCAATAGCGTCCGCTGCGGCAGCTCCGTCGTTCTCATAGTTGCTTCCTGCATCCTGAAGAGAAGAATTCATGCTGAAATAATGAAGAGCTCCCGCATCTTTTTCATTCTCTGGCGCCTTTGCAGGAGCATTGCTCCCGACAGCGCCATCAGGAGCTGATTGCGTCACTCTTGCGCTCCCGATCGTCACGCCGGGATCGCTCCCGGCACCATTGTCCGCCGCTCCAGCCGGTGAGGTCATCACAAAAGTCGCGCCGATAATGGCCGCCGTACACAGCAGAGCCAGCGTGGATACGCTGCATCCGCTGCCGTTGTTTTTGCCGTTGCGTTTGAGCAGCTCCGAAACGACCACATAGCA
>NZ_ADFP01000011.1 GCF_000177335.1 Pyramidobacter piscolens W5455 | reverse complement strand
GCTTTTTTCTCCAGAGCGGAGACGTATTCACGCTCTCTTCGTGATAAAATGTGATTTAAACAGTACGCGCGATAATATCCGTTCCGTTCGGAAGACAGGACGGCAGCATCGCGCGGCGAAACCGACAAACGACGAAAGAGAGCGCCTCCCGATCGCTGGAGAAGCGACGCCGCGCGATGGAGAAAACATGGAAAACGACGACAAAAGATCCTGTCTCTGCAATCTGCCCTGCGCGACCCCCTCGCCGCTGCTTTCCTTTCTGCCCGGGAAGGCTCGCCTGCGGCTGGTCAGGTACTCGTCGCAGAAGGATTGCGCCCGCGGCGAAACGCTGTTCCGCGAGGGCCAGCCGATCCGGTCGGTCCTGTTCATCGTCGCCGGAAAGGTCAAACTCTGCCGCTACGACGCCGAAGGCGAAGAACACATCTTCGACATCCTGCACGACGGCGACACCGTCTGGGACGGTCTGCTCATGGAGAACACCGTCTATCCCTACGCCGCCGTCTGCCTCACTCCCGTCAGGCTGTGCCTGGTCGGCCGCGGCGAATTCCTGCGCCTGCTCGGCGAGCAGCCGCAGATCGCCATGACGCTGATCTCCCTGCTCGGCCGGAAGCTGCGCCAGGCCAACGAAAAGAACCTGCTCCTCTCCGTGCGCGATCCGCGCCTCCGCCTCGCCGGCTTTCTGCTGGACCGCGACCGGCGCTGCATCGGCCCCGACATCGAACTGAAACTCGACGACATCGCCGCCTCCGTCGGCCTGCGTCCGGAAACGGTCAGCCGCGGCCTGAGCCGCTTCGAGAGAGACGGCCTGATCCGCCGTACCGGGCAGGGGCGAATCCTCGTCGTCGACCGCCCGGGGCTGGAAGACATCTATCGGGCCGAGAGCCAAAGTTGACTGCAATCAAGGAATCGTTCCCGAAAAAACGCTATATTGGTCCCGAAGGCGAAAGCCGCAGGGGCGGAAAAAACACGGCGCGGAAAGCCTTCTCAGGTTTTCCGCGCCGTTTCCGTCTCCGCCGTTGGGACAAAAGGGGGAGAGGACAATGTTGCAGGGAAGGATCCATTCCACCGAATCGTTCGGTTCCGTCGACGGGCCGGGCGTCCGTTTCGTGATCTTTTTCAAGGGCTGCGCCATGCGCTGCCGCTACTGCCACAACCCCGACACGTGGGGCTGCCGCGGCGGCGAGCTGAAGACCGCGGCCGAACTGCTCGACCGGGCGGAACGCTACCGCAGCTACTGGGGCAAGGAGGGAGGAATCACCGTCAGCGGCGGCGAGCCACTGCTGCAGATCGACTTTCTGCTGGAACTGTTCAGGGAAGCCAAAAAGCGCGTCATCGACACGGCCGCGCAGCCCTTCACGCGCGAAGAGCCGTTTTTCGGGACCATTGCCGAGCTGATGGAATACACCGACCTGCTCATGGTCGACATCAAGCACATCGACCCCGGACCGCACAAAAAACTGACCGCCTGCGGCAACGAGAACATCCTCGACTGTCTCCGCTGGCTGTCGGGGATCGGCAAGCCCGTGTGGCTCCGGCACGTGCTCGTCCCCGGCGTCACCGACGACGACGGCGCGCTGTTCCGCATGCGGGCCTTCATCGAAACGCTGGCCAACGTCGAAAAGATCGAAGTGCTGCCCTACCACGCCTTCGGCGAGTACAAGTGGAAGCAGAGGGGGCTGCCGTATACGCTGTCCGGCGTCCTGCCGCCGGCGCCCGACCGGGTCGCCAACGCCGAGGCCGTCCTGCGCGGCCAAAAGAGCCCCGGCCGCCCGATCCCGTTCGAAACGATCAAACGCGATCACAATCAGGGAGTCGCCGCGAAAAAGGCGGCACACTGCTGGCACGGCGAGCGGGAGAAAACCGCGCGTCTTCCGTAAAGAAATTTTAACGCGGCCGCCGCGGCCGCTTCAAAGAAAGGGAGCATGAACATGAGGGAAGAATGGAGAGGCTTCACCGGAGCGCATTGGCGCGACGACGTCAACGTCCGCGATTTCATCCAGCGCAATTACAGCCCCTACGACGGCGACGCCGCCTTTTTGGCCGGACCCAGCGCCGCCACCGCCAAGCTGTGGGACGACGTGCAGAAACTGCAAAAGGAGGAGCGCGCCAAAGGCGGCGTGCTCGACATGGAGACCGAGACCGTCTCGTCGATCACGGCCTACGGGCCAGCCTACATCGGCGAGGCCGACAAAGCGCTCGAGAAGATCGTCGGGCTGCAGACCGACAAGCCGCTCAAGCGCGCTTTCATGCCCTACGGCGGCATCAAGATGGCCGAGGAGGCCTGCACGACTTACGGCTACACGCCCAATCCCGAGCTGCACAAAATCTTCACCGAATACCGCAAGACCCACAATCAGGGCGTGTTCGACGCCTACACGCCGGAGATGATCGCCGCCCGCCGCAACAAGATCATCACCGGCCTGCCCGACACTTACGGGCGCGGCCGCATCGTCGGCGACTATCGCCGCGTGGCGCTCTACGGCGTCGATTTCCTGATCGAAAAGAAAAAGGCCGACTTCGCCAACTGCGGCTGCGGCATCATGACCGACGGCGTGATCCGCCAGCGCGAAGAGCTGAGCGAACAGATCCGCGCCCTCGAACAGATGAGGGAGATGGCCGCCGCCTACGGCTTCGACATCTCCCGTCCTGCGCGGAACGCCCGCGAGGCCGTGCAGTGGCTCTATTTCGGCTACCTTGCCGCCGTCAAGAGCCAAAACGGCGCGGCCATGAGCGTGGGGCGCGTCTCCACCTTCCTCGACGTTTACGTCGAGCGCGACCTGCGCGAAGGGACGCTTACCGAGGCGGAAGCGCAGGAGCTGATCGACCAGTTCGTGCTCAAGCTCCGCATCGTCAAGTTCGCGCGCATCCCCTCCTACAATCAGCTTTTCTCCGGCGACCCCATCTGGGCTACGCTGGAACTGGCGGGGCTGGGGCTGGACGGCCGCCACATGACGACCAAAAACGACTTCCGCTTCCTGCATACGCTGGAGAACATGGGGCCCGCGCCCGAGCCGAACCTGACTGTGCTTTACTCTTCGCGCCTGCCGGAGAACTTCAGGCGCTACGCCGCCGCCGTTTCCGTTTCGACCAGCTCCATCCAGTACGAAAACGACGACGTGATGCGTCCCGTCTGGGGCGACGATTACAGCATCTGCTGCTGCGTGTCCGCCACGCAGACCGGCAAGGAGATGCAGTTCTTCGGCGCCCGCGCCAACCTCGCCAAGTGCCTGCTCTACGCCATCAACGGCGGCGTCGACGAGAAGACCGGCGCGCAGGTCGGCCCCGAGTTCCGTCCCATCACCGCGGAGACGCTGGATTACGATGAAGTCATGGCCAAGTTCGACGCGATGCTCGACTGGCTGGCGGGGCTGTACGTCAACACGCTCAACCTGATCCAGTACATGCACGACAAATACTATTACGAGGCCGCCGAGATGGCGCTGATCGACACGGACGTACGGCGCACCTTCGCCACCGGCATCGCCGGATTTTCCCACGTCGTCGACTCGCTCTCGGCCATCAGATACGCGCGCGTGTCCCCCGTCCGCAACGAGCGGGGCGTGACGACGGATTTCAGGATCGAGGGCGACTTCCCGCGCTACGGCAACGACGACGACCGCGCCGACGAGATCGCTGTGTGGCTGCTCAAGACCTTCATGACCAAGCTGCGCCGCTTCCACACCTACCGCGGTTCGGAGCCCACCACGTCGATTTTGACGATCACTTCCAACGTCGTCTACGGCAAAAACACCGGCGCGCTGCCCGACGGCCGCAAAGCCTTCGAACCGCTCTCGCCCGGCGCGAACCCCGCTTACGGCGCGGAAAAGAACGGCCTGCTGGCCTCGCTCAACTCCGTCGCCAAACTGCCCTACGAGTGCGCCCTCGACGGCATCTCCAACACCCAGACCATCAGCCCCGGCGCGCTCGGCCACACGGCGGAAGAGCGCAGCGCCAATCTGGTGCACGTGCTCGACGGCTACTTCGACCGCGGCGCCCATCACCTCAACGTCAACGTCTTCGGCGTCGACAGGCTCCAGGACGCCATGGACCACCCCGAAAAGCCCGAGTACGCCAACTTCACGATCCGCGTTTCCGGCTACGCCGTCAAGTTCATCGACCTCACCCGCGAGCAGCAGCTCGACGTCATCGCCCGTTCCGCCCACGAGCGCATGTAGCTTTCAAACAAAGGGCGCTGCGAAGATGGCGGGAAAAGCGGTACAAAATGAAGAAAGCGCGGCATCCAGTCGGACGCCGCGCTTTTTTTCATCTGTGGGTTTCGCCGCAAAACAACGTTTCTTCGCGGTGCCCTTCCGTCTTGCCTTATCTGGCGGCGTTCTTGACGCGCTCTTCGAAGTTCGTTCTCAGTTCGGCGCGTTCGTCGAGGCAGCGCTGCCAGTTCACGGGCATGGAGTTGGCGACGATGCCGGCGGTGGCGGCCGCGTCGTAGGGCGCTTCGGGGTGATCCTTGCGCACGGAGTGCATCCACGCCTTGACGATGTACTTTTGCCCCTCGGCAGAGAGGAACCAGTCCGTCAATTCCTCGCAGACTTTTTCGTGGCCGTGGGCGCTCCACTCGTCCTTCACGGTCATGATTGGCGAGGGCACGCAGATCGTGCCGTCTTCGGGATAGATCACTTCGATGGCGCTGCCTTCTTCCTCGCGCTTTTTCAGCACCGATTCCTCGAGGATCATGATCTCCTTGCATTCGCCCGTCTCCAGCTTGGTCAGCGCCACCGAGCCGGACTCGACCATGACGCGGTTGGCGCCCAGCCTGTCGTAATACCCGTAGCCGTACTTGTCCTTCAGCGCCGAGATGGCGACCAGCGCCGTGCCCGAGGTGAGCGGGTTGGACATGGAACCGACGCCTTTCATGGATTCGCCGGCGAAATCGCCGAACGTGCGGGGCACGTCTTCTTTCCCGTACTTCTCGGGATTGTACGCCAGGATCATGTTACTGACGCGCACGGGATACCAGCACCCCTCCGCGTCGTATTCGAAGGCCAGATGCGCCGCTTCCTTGGAAACGTAGGGATGCAGGAGGCCCTTCGCCTTCAGCTCCAGCGCGTAGGACGGGTCGGCCACCATGAGGATGTCGCAGCCCAGCTTTTGAGTGTCCATCTCCGCCGCGATCTTGGCCTGCAGTGTGCCGGTGCCGCCGTAGAAGAACTCGACGTCGTAGTCGGGGAACTTTTCCGCGAGCACGTCCGTCATCGCCTCGATGATGTCCTCGTACATCGAGGTGTAGATCGTCACCTTGGGCCTCTCCGCCGCGCCGGCCGCGCCGGCCGTCACCCATACCGCCAGAACCAGAGCCGCAAACTTTTTCATGTGCATCCTCCCGAACCGTTGATTTTTATGGTACGGCCCCAGTCTAACACAAAGAAAGGAAAAATGCAGACGCGCTTTCCGGTTTCCCGGCGCGGAAGAAGCGTCTCGTTTCATCGTTCCCGCCGCAAAGCGCGATTTGGAAAGTTTGCCCTGAAGCGTGCTTTATCGTATATGATGCGGACAAAACGCGAGACGGAAGTTCGGCCCCGCGCCGAACGCCCGAATCGAATTCAAATGAGGAGGCAACGTCATGCCGGGAAATCTGATCGTCTACTATTCGCGCAAGGGGCAGAATTACGTCAACGGCTCGATCGTCAACCTGAAAAAAGGCAACACGGAGGTCGCCGCCGAGTTCGTTCAAAAAGCCGTCGGCGGCGACCTGTTCGAGGTCGAGCCCGTCAAGGACTATGCGGCGGACTACGCCGCCTGCACCGAGGAAGCCCGAGCCGAGCTGCGCGCCAACGCTCGTCCCGCGCTGAAAAGATACCTCGACTCGCTCGACGGCTACGACACGGTTTTCGTCTGCGGCCCCTGCTGGTGGGGCACCTTCCCGATGGCTGTGTTCTCGTTGCTGGAGCGCCTTGACTTCGCCGGCAAAAAAGTGCTGCCGCTGATGACGCACGAGGGCAGCGGCCTCGGCAGCTGCAAACGTTCGCTCAAATCCCTGTGCAAGGGGGCCTCGTTCGGCGCGGGGCTGGCCGTCCACGGCGCCGAAGCGGCCGCCTCCGAAGCCGTTATCGCCGCTTGGGCAAAGGCGAACGTGTGACATCCATCGAAAGACAGGAGGAATTTCGCATGAAAGACGTGATGATTTGGACCGGCGCCGGGCAGATCGGCATGGCCATCGCCCGCCGCGTCGGCTTCGGAATGAAGATCGTCGTCGGCGACAAGCGTCTGGAAAACGCCGAAGCCATCGCCAGGACCATGAATGAGGCCGGATTCGACGCCGTCGCCGTGGAAACCGACATCTCCTCGCGCGACTCGGTGCGCGCCCTGATCGCTGAAGCGCAGCGATACGGCAGGATCACGCGCTTTGTCAACGCCGCCGGCGTATCGCCCAGCCAGGCGCCCGTGCCCGTGATTTTAAAAGTCGACCTTTACGGCACGGCCATGCTGCTTGAAGAAGTGGGCAGCGTCATCGCCCGCGGCGGCACCGGCGTGACCATCTCCAGCCAGTCGGGGCACCGTATGCCGGCGCTCACCCCTGCCGAGGACGAACTGCTGGCCTGCACGCCGGCGGAGGAGTTGCTGTCGCTGCCTCTGCTGCAGCCGAAAAACGTCCGCGACACGCTGCATGCCTATCAGCTGGCCAAACGCTGCAACGTCAAGCGCGTCATGGCCGAAGCGGTCAAGTGGGGCGAGCGCGGCGCGCGCCTCAACTCCATCTCGCCCGGCATCATCGTCACGCCGCTGGCGCTGGACGAATTCAACGGACCGCGCGGCGAATTCTACAGGACCATGTTCGCCAAATGCCCGGCCGGTCGTCCCGGCACCGCCGACGAAGTGGCGAACGTCGCCGAACTGCTCATGGGGCCGCAGGGCGCTTTCATTACCGGCGCCGACTTTCTCGTCGACGGCGGCGCCACGGCTTCGTTTTTTTACGGTCCGCTCAGGCCGCAGAAATGAGAGGGCGCGCCATGAGAAAGCTCGGCGTCGCGCTGGCGTTCGCGTTTTTCGGCTTCGTCGCATCCGACGCGGCGGAAAGGAGAATACCCTTGCAGATCCTCATCGACGGGAAAACCTATGCCGCCGCGCTCGAAGACAACGTCACCGCGCGCGACATCGCCGCGCGCCTGCCTCTGGAACTGGACATGAAACGCTTCGGCGGGCACGAGTTCTACGCCGAGCTGCCCTTCCGCCCGGAGTTCGCCGCGGAACGCACCTCGCAGGTCAAGGCGGGACACCTCTATTACTGGGACGGCTGGAACGCCTTCGTCATCAACTACATCGACAGCGACATTGCCCCCTACGAGGTCGTCCACCTCGGCGAAATCGGCGACAAGAAAGTCTGCGAACGGCTGGCCGCTGCGCCGGAACGGATCGGCGCGCGCGTCGAAAGCGTGTCCGGCGTTGCCGCCGGCGAGAACCCTATTGGCGACTCCGTTGCGGCGAAAAACGTCCCCGGCAATTCGCCGCTCGCATTGTGAAAGAATCGTCGTCTTGCCATGAGAGCCGGCTTCAATGTTATACTGACGCCGGGCGGCGGGGTTCCGTCCCCAATCGAAAATTTTTCACACAGAAAGAGTGGTTCCACATGAAAAAGTTCATTCTCGCGCTGACCGTCCTGGCGCTGGCCGCCGGCTGCGCCCCGGCCGCGCCGCGGGGCAAAACGCTCGTCGCCGTGTTCTCCAAGACCGGCGAGCAGTACCATGTCGGCGTCATTCAAGAAGGCAACACCATGATCGTCGCCAAGATGATCGCCGCCGCCACCGGCGCCGACCTGTTCGAGATCAGGGCCGCCAACGCCTATCCCGAAGGCTACGACGAGACCACCGACATCGCCAGGAAGGAACTGCGCGCGGGCGTGCGCCCCGAACTGGCCGAGGACAAAGATATCGGCGCCTACGACACGGTCTTTCTTGGCTATCCGATCTGGTGGGGCGAAATGCCCATGGCCGTGTTCACCTTCCTCGAATCCCACGACTGGAAGGGCAAAACCGTGGTTCCGTTCGCCACCCACGAAGGCAGCGGCATGGGGCGCACGCAGGAGTCGCTGCAAAAAGCCCTGCCCGACGCCAAGATCCTTGGCGGCCTCGCCGTGCGCGGCGCCGTCGCCCAGAACGAACGCCCTCAGGCCCAACAGGCCGTAACCGAGTGGCTCGCGAAGCTGGGGCTGTGAAGGGGCGCTGCTTCTCGATAAAAGAATCTCACATGGATGTTGTCCTAATTCTCGTTATCAAAAAGGGCTCAGGGGTTCCTTGCCACCCCATGATGGCTCGAAACGGCCGAAACCCTTTGGGACAAAAATATAAATTATAATTTGCATTATGTATTTATAAAAACCTCATCGGCGGCGGCACGCAGAATTATAATTCGTTCGAAAAGCTCTGCGCTTTTTCAACCTGTCCGAAGGGGTTTTTATAAATGGCTGAAATTCAGCAAATTCTCGTGCCGGAGTATTTTCCCAAATTCCAGTGCAAGTGCGGCGCCTGCCGCTCGTGCTGCTGCAAAGGCTGGGGCGTTTGCGTGTCCCGGGACGACTACTTCCGCCTGGTGGGCATGAACTGCACGGCCTCGCTGCGCAAACGCCTGGACCGCGCTTTTTCCGTGCTCGCCGACGCGACGCCCGAACGTTACGCGGGCCTGAACCACGACTGGCGCGGCCGCTGCTACCTGCAGCGGGAAGACGGGTACTGCGCGCTGCAGCGGGAGCGCGGCGAAGCGGCGATCCCCGGCGTGTGCCGGCTCTATCCGCGCGCTCTGCGCGTCTCTTTCGAAGGGGAATGCTCCTGCGCCAACAGCTGCGAGCGCACGCTGGAACTGCTTCTGGAGCAGCGGGAGCCGCTGCGCTTTTTGCTCATCGAAAAGCCCGCTTCGCTGCCCGACTTCCGGATCGGCGAAGACGGCGAACGGGCGCGCCGCGACAGAGAGACGCGCGACCGCTGTCTTGCCGTTCTTCAGGACCGCGGTTGTCCTGTGCCGCGGCGGCTGATGAATTTAGGAGCGCTGGCCGGGCTTGTTCCCGGGGAAGCGGAGCCTGACCGCGCCGCGGCTTTTCGCCTCTGCGCGCTGCTGATGGGCGAACTGGCCTGCGACAGCCTCAGTTTGGGCGACTACGCCCGGGAAGTTTTCGCCCTCTACGGCCTCCCTCTCGATGGGGAAGCGCTCAAGACTGCCGCGGCGGCGGAGCTCGCTCCCGCCGTGGAAAAGTACGTTCGTTTTTCGGAAGACTTCGAGGCGGAATTTCCGGAATGGCCGGTTTTTGCCGAACACCTGCTGGTGAATCACGTGTTCTTTTGCGGCTTCCCCTGTTCCGCGGCGACGGAGTCGCTGAGAAAAGAACTGGCAGCGTTCTGCGCCGTTTACGCTCTGGCGCGTTTTGCAGCTGTCGGCTGGACGCGCGCGCACCGGAGCGCGGAAGCCTTGATCGACGTCTGCGCCGCCGCCTTCCGCTTCATCGAACACGGCAGCTTCGCCCGGAACGCGCCCATCGTGCTGCGCGAAGCCGGCGCGCTCTCGCCCGACGGCGTGGCGAAGCTGGCGCTGGGGTAAAAAAATGAAAACGCAAAGGCAGGAAAGGGAGACGATCTCTCCTTTTCCTGCCTTTCTGTTTCGCGAAATGCCTGGTTATTTGGCGATTTTGAGCGCGTGGTTCCTGGCGATCAGGTCGATGAAGACCAGGTCTTGGTCGTTGTCGTTGCGCAGCGCGTGGCTCTCGCCGGGGCCGGCGATGGTGACGGACTTGGGGCCGACTTCGATCTCCTTGCCGTCGCTGCCGGTAAAAACGCCCGTGCCGGCGATGATGATGTAGGCGTCGTCGTTGTCCACGTGCGGATGCATGCCGATGGAAGCGCCCTTTTTCAGGGTCATCAGGCCGATCTCCTTGATGGCCTGGTCGTCGGTGGCCTGCTCGCGGCGGAAGGCGAACTTGCCGTAGAGCACTCCCGTGCCCTTGCCCGCGCCGGCCTTCTCGACGTTCTTGTCGAAGAGGTCTTTCAGCCGGAAGCATTGGCCGGTGGGGTTCTTCGCGAGCGCTTCAAGGTCGGCGGCGTTGTTCTTGGCGATGATGTCGAGGAACACGAGGTCTTCCTTGGAGAGGTTGGCGAGGCCGTGCGACTGGCCGGGGCGGGCCAGCGTCATGTCGCCGGGGCCGACGACCCAGGCGTTGCCGTTGCCGTCGGTGAAAACGCCCTTGCCGGAGACGATCAGGTAGGCGTCCTCGTTGTCCTTGTGGGAGTGCAGGCCGATGTAGGCGCCGGGCTTCAGCGTCATCCAGCCGATCTCCTTGATCGCGTCGTCTTCGAGCGCCTGCTCGCGGCGGAAGGCGAACTCGCCGTGCAGCGTGCCCATGCCGCCGCCGGCGCCTTTCTTGTCGAGGATGAAGAGCTGTTCGGCCGTGTAGCACTGGCCGTGCTTCTGCGGCTTCAGCTCCACGGCGGCGAAAGCCGCTCCGGCGCCCAGCAGCGCGGCAGCGAGACAGAGCCCGGCACGATATTTTTTCATGAAACACTCCTCCTTCGGAAATAAAAATAACGTTAAGCATGAAAAGTATATATTTATTCCCTGAAAAACGCAAGATTTATGACGGCACGGTGCGGAAAACGGCGTTGCCGATCGGATATTTTGATCGACGAAAAGCGTCAATCTCCCGTCCGTTCGATCCTCTGCAGGATCTCTTCCCATGTCTTTGCGGACTGAGCGCCTGAGAGCGTGTATTTTCCGTCGATGACAAATCCGGGCACGTTGCCGTCCATTCCGCAGCGATCGTTCAGCACGGCATTTTCCCGAAGGCGCTCGCCCCACTCCGGAGCTCCCCACGCGACCTCGAGCGCCCGGGGGCCGAGCCCCGCCGTCATAGCCGCTTCTTCGATCACGGCCTCTTCGGAAATGTTTTTTCCCTCTTCCATATAGGCTCTCCAGATCGCGCGCAGAAAATTTTCTCCCTTGCCGATGGATTTCGCGTACTCGGCGGCGAGCAGGGCCTTGCGCGTGTTGGAGAAAACGTCCCTATCGCGGAAACGGACGCCGTAAGGTGCTCCCATCGCGTTCAGCATGGCGAAGAACTTTTTCGGTTCGGGGATGTGCCAGCTCATGGGCATCCCGCCTTCCGGCGCGTCGGGATGTATTTCCATAAAGAGCAGGGTCACGTCAAGATCGTAACGGCCGCGCAGACTGTCCAAAATCCCTTTGGCCAGGTAACACCATTCGCAAATAACGTCAAGGAACATCGTGACACGGTGCTTTTTTCCGCTTTCGTCCATCTTTTCCTCCTCGTTGTCGGGGTTTTCGATGTGCAGGAAAGGATTTGCCTTTGTCGGGCCGAAACTGTAAAAATATGGGCGCCGCGCGGCAAATGCCGACCGGCGCCCTTGTTCCTTCCGTCCTCCGTATCCCCTGCCCCTGCGTCACTCCTCTTCAAAGAACGCCAGAGTCCGCTCGCGGAAGGGTCTGTAATAATCCCTTTCCACCCAGAGCGCGTGCCCCGCGCCTTTCATGAAATTGCAGGCGGAACCGTTCGGTAGCTTGTCAAGGGCTATTTTGACCCGTCCTTTGTCGACGTACACGTCTTTGTCCCCGAAATGAAGAAGGACGGGGCACGTGGCCGTCTCCGGTTCGATCAGCCATTTGTCCCCTGCAGCCGAGATGTCGCGGTTGCCTCCGTTGGGACGTCCGTGCCCCGCGTCGTTTTTGAACACCTGTTCGACCCACAGACTCACCAAACCGTGCTCCACCGTCGCATAGTCGACTTCCGTATCCGAGCCGTTCACCCTTTGAAACACGCGCACGCAATACGGATAGGAAAGCGTGGTAAAAGGTTCTTTGACCACGGTCGTCGGAAGCGTGCCGCCAAAACAGGGGCCGACCCACGCCATTCTTCGGAACAGTTCGGGACGCATCGCGGAAGCCCGGGCGGAGGTCATGCTTCCCCAAGACCAGCCAAGGACGTTCAGCTTGTCGGCATGCTGGCGCGCGCAGATTTCCCCGGCGACGGCGACAACGTCCTTCGCCGCGTTCTCCGTGTCCACATCGAAACCGTTCTCGTATTTGTCCGACAGCCCATAGCCGCCGTAATCCATGCACCAGACGTTATAACCGTTTCGCGCGAAATAGCGCGCCACGCTGTAATCCTTGTAATCGAGGTCAAATACGTGGTTCGACGACGTCAGACCATGTACGCAAAGCAGGTTCTTCGCGTCGTAGCTGGCCGGACAGAAGCACCTGTTTACGAAGATCTTCTTGCCGTTGTCTTTTCTCCGTACAAAAACGCTTTCAAACGAGAACTCCATGAATGCCTCCTTTTTCACAATCCGAATTCGTTCGCCGCGACTCCCCGAAGTGCCCGCGCATCGTGAGCCGCGCGCCGTATCCGATGTCTGCGCGGCCCCTCCGGCAATCTGTGCGGACATCCGCTTTTTCCCATAGAATCTTAGCCACCGCGTTCCACAAACGTACAGACCATTTTCGCGCCCTTTTCGCCCGCCTGCGCGACGGTCCTCATTTCTGCGAGGCGGTACGTTGCGCCTTCGTAGACGTACTCTTTCCCCACGGAATAGACCGCGCGGAAAACGTCGACCACCGGCGGCGGCAAACGGCCAAAATCGTCGAATTCAAGAACCAGGCCGCTGTCGTTTTTCCGCACGGTCCTCGCGGCCAACGAGGGCGCTCGCAGTTTGACGCGCGCGCCGCCCAACATCAGCGCAACGACGGCGACGATGAAAACGATGCAGTTCAGCGCTGTCATAACAGATTCCTCCCCCGTTTGTGCCGGCTTAATTGGTTCTACCACTTTATTTGAGAAATAATCACACGCCGTTTCCTGCGTCTTTTTTGCCGATCCGGCCGGCCATCAGGCTGATCGTAAAATAATGCTCGTCGATCGCTGCGATGCCTGCCGCTTTGTCGTTATGGATGAAGCTTTCGAAGAGTTTCGTATGAGCTTCGTGCAGCTGCCGCATGCCCTTTTCGGGCATCGACTCCAGCACCTGCCGCACCCACCGCGAGTACACCTCGGAAATGCTGCTCATGACGATCGAAAGGATCTGGTTATCCGCCATTTTTACCAGAGCGTAATGGAACTCGTTGTCCCTCCGGATCCGCTCTTCCAGCGGCTGTTTCATAAAGTCGTCCAGTATTTCGGAGATCTTGCGCAGCTGGTTGTTTTTGTCGGGGTTGCCGAAAGCCAGATCGAAAACGGCCAATTCCGTGCTCTTGCGGTAGTCCGAAATCTCTTTCATGTCGATCTTCCGCAGCAGGAGCATCACGTCGAGAGCACGCTTGACGCTGCCGGAAATGCTGCCAGAAATGTAATTTCCCGAACCATGGCGGCTTTCGACGACGCCCATGTTCTCGAGAGCGCGTACGCCTTCGCGCACGGAGTTCCGACTGATGCAGAGCTCCGCCGAGATCTGCCGCTCCGAGGGGATCTCGCTCCCGACGACTGCCCTGCCTTCGCGGATCTCGCCGATGATGTAGTCTATGACTTTTTCGAACTCTCGCAGACAGGCCATCTGTTCCTCCCCTGACTAATTTTGGTCCTACCACTTTTCACCCGCACAATACTCCTAAAATACATCACTGTCAAGACGGCTATAAGACGCGGCAAAATTTTTCCGGCGTTAAAGCGCAAAAATGACCGCCCGCGCGCTCCAGGGGCCGGTCATTTCCATCACATCACGTTAAAAACGGCGGCGCGCTCCCGTCAGACCAACGGCTGCCGCGGACTGCGGACGTTCAGCATTTCTTCTCCCGCCAATTCTATGAGGTAATAATGTTCGTCGATCGCTTCAAGCCCCGCCGCCTTGTCGTTGTGGAGAAGGCTTTCGTATATTTTCGTATGGGCGTTGTGCAGGCGGCGCATGCCCCGCTCTGGCATCGCGCCGAGCCCCCGCGTCACCCAGCGTCCGTAGATTTCGAAGATCGCGGACATCAGCATCGTCATAACTCCGTTGTCCGTCATTTCGGTCAGCAGATAATGGAACCGCTGATCCAGCCTGATCTGCGTCTCGATATTCTCTTGCGGGAAAGCGCCGAGGACTTCTTTCATCTCCGCCAGCTCGAGCCTTTTGTTCCGATTGCGGAACGCGAGGTCGTAAACCGCCAGCTCCATGCTCTTTCGAAAAGCGCCGACGTCGCGCGGCCCGACGATCCCCAGCATCCGCATGACGTCGAACGTGTGGGTGAAGCCGTTCGATACACTTCCGAATATATAGGGTCCCGACCCGGAACGTTTTTCGACGAGGCAGAGAGTCTCCATCTCGCGAAGGGCCGCGGCGGACTCGCTTTCGGAAACGCCGAGCGCCGCGGCGAGCTCGCCGGCGGACGGAAGTTCCTCTCCGACCTTTATCCGCCCGGCGCGCACTTGCTCGAAAACGTGATCCAGGATCCACGCAAAGCGCTCTGGAACGTTTCTTTTCATCTCGGCCGCCGTCCGTATCTTCATGTCCCGTCCTCCTTTCCGCCTCTTCCGGCGCGGCGCGCAAAAAAGCCGCACGCCGGTCAACGCGCGTGCGGCCCCATAGATTGCGGCTACTTGTTCAGGAAGTCGAGGATCGTCTCCCTGGTCTTCTTGTAGTAATCCTTCTCGAGGTACATGCAGTGGCCGGCGCCGTGCAGGTGAAGAAGCTGAGAACCTTCCGGCAGTTCCTTGGCCGCTTGGTAGACGCGGTCGATATTCACATAGAAATCGCAGTCTCCGGTAACGATCAGAACGGGACACGGGACTTTCTTGGTCTCGACCGACCATTTGTCGCCGCAGCCAAGAATTTCCCTGTTTCCGCCGTTCGGGCGGCCGTGCTTGCCGTCGATCTTGTAGACATGGTCGCACCAAAGTCCTACGATTTCGGGCTCGACAGTGTCCATGTCGACGTCTTCATCGCTGCCGGGAAGATGCTGGAATACCCGAACGACGTACGGATACTGCAGGAAAGTAAACGGATCCTTGCACTCGGCGGGAGGGAAAGCGCCGCCCAGGAACGGTCCCATCCAGACGATCTTGCTGATATGGGTACTCTTGTCGAGTTCGGCGGCCTTCGCCGTCGTCATGGTTCCCCAGGACCAGCCGACGACGGGGACCTTCTCGACCTTCTGGAGTTCGCAGATTTTCTCCACAGCGCAGAGGATATCTTTCGCAGCGTTCTCGGTCGTGACGTCGAAACCGTTTTCGTATTCTTCCGAACGTCCGTATCCGCCGAGATCGACGCGCCACACCGTGTAGCCGTTTTTCGCAAAATATTCGCAGACGCTGTAATCCTTGTACTTGATGTCAAAAACGTGCTGGGTGTAGGTCAAACCGTGTACGAGCAGTACATTCTTGTCGCCCCAGCTGGCGGGACAGTCAAATTTCGTAAAGTACAGTTTCTTGCCATTGTCTTTCCTTGCCAGATCGATCACTTCGCAATTGTACTTCATAAAACCGTCTCCTTTCAGGTCTTTCGATGAACGCTGGATTCCCGGCGCTCTCTCGTTAAAAACATCATACTATGCGCGCTTTCCGTCCGCATTCTTCACATAACGAAATTGTCTCCATTTTGCGCAGTTGTGAAAAATGCTCATCTTTGGCCATTTACTCCTCGATAAGCGTGTGCTGTCCAGCTTCCGGTTTTTCTTCCAGCATGTCGAGAGCCTTTTCCAAGCGTTCCTCGCGGTATTTGAATTCCTGCTCCTTCGGCAGTTTCGGGTTCCCAAAGACGTGCAGGACGCTGTTGCCCCTGAGGATCCTGTGACTGCCGATCCCCTTGGAGATTTCCGTCAGGTTCGTCACGTGGATGACCGGGATGCCGGCACGTTCGATCTCTTTCGTCATCACTGCACCGCAGCGTGAAGACGTGCCTCACGTGCTGGTCAGGATGACCGCGTCGACATCCTGCTTGCGCAAGTCCGCGGCGATCTCGCTGCCGAATTTTTTGCCCATTTCCATCGGCGTCATCACGCCGGCCGTCGTGTAGTACGAATCCAGCAATTCGCCGATCACGCCCTTCTTCTTGAGATCAAGCGCTGCGTCCACGGGAACGAGGCGGTTCGGGTCGTCCAACACGAAAGCGTTGTTGTAGCCTTGGTGGCTGACTTCGTAATCTTTTGCGTCAAGGCGCGCCACGTTGCCGATTCTGTATTTGTTGAAGGTCTTGGAATTGGTCGGCACCATGCTGTCCGGATTGCCCTTGGGTACAAGCCCCCCGTCCGTGACCAGAGCGAGTTTGATCTCTTTCAGCGGTTTATGCAGCACCGGAAGCGGGATCTCCTCGTGATTCGGCATGCGGACTTCCGTCGCGAAGGGCTTGTTATGATATTTGGCAAGCAGCATATTCACTCCCCGGCGGCTGGCGGGAACGGAATAATCGATCTCCACGGCGGGACCGGAGCCATGGTAGCCTTCCTTCTTCCCGTCGCCGATTGGGCTTCCCGCCGCAAGCCGTTTGGCGAACGCCGCCAGCTTGGGAAGCGTTTGCCGCATGCCCGCCGCGCTGTTGTCGGTCTGCAGGATGTAACAGCGGTCCTTGTAAAGATCCGTGCCGGGATTTTCGGAGTATAGCGCGGTCACCGCGGGAAGTTTCATCTTTTCCGTTACGTAGGCAGTCGAAGCGCCGCAGCCGATCCCGTAACGTCCCGCGTTAAAGCCGGGCCCGGCGATGAACAGCTGGGCGTCGTACTTCCGGATCAGCTTGTCGAATTCGGCGAGAATCTCGTCTGTTTTTTCGGCGATCGTGTTGTCGCCGCAGATGATCGTCGCAACGATCTTATAGTCGTCCCCCAGTTCCTTCTGCAGCCCGAGTCCGGGGCCAACCGGCTCCTCTCTGACGGAAACGCCGACGCTCGCGGTATCTTCCGCGCCCATGCCGGCGAAGAACTGATTGATGTAGTGCACCACTCTGATCGGTTCAGACATGTCGATTCCTCCTTTCCCGGTCACTTGGAGTAGGGAAGGTCCGCGTCCGTCGTCACGTAACAGTCGCCGAGCTGCGACCAGATCCCTTGATACGCGAAGTTCGTCGTATGCGTGAACGGCCCCTTCGCGTCCACGCCCAGCAGCGAGGGCACGTTCGTCCCCTCCCCGATCAGGCGCTCCACGCGCGGATGGTGCAGATCGTAGTTCCGGCCGCTGTTGATGACCGCGTCGATCCTCGGGTCGGCGATGACCAGCATGTCGCCGGGCCTGTCGTTGGAAACGGCGCTCAGATTCATCACGCACCGCATGCCCATCTTCTCTTCCCAGTTGAAGGCGAGCGCCTGATCCAGCTGGCAGTGCCCCATGCCGGACTTGTTGACGATGACGCAGTCCGCCTTCAGCGTTTCCTTGCAGAGCGTCGCCGCAATCATGCCCATGGTATCCTTGCCGTCGATCTTCATGACGTTGTTGGAGAAGACCACGCCGGCAAAATCAATATCTTTGCCGTGGCGTTCCATCAGTTCCTTGATGTAGATCTCTTCCTGCAGGAAGTAGTTCGGCTCCCAGTAGCGCCAGATCATCGCTCCGTCCAATATCTCGGTCGGCTGCACGACGATCGGCAGGAAGTTCAGCGCGCTCTGCCCGTACATCAGGAAGTTCCAGGTATCGTGCGAGGCCATGTGGACGACGTGATACGCCACCCGGGGAAGCGGCTTGCCGTCGGGGCCCGGGCCTACCGGACCGAGCTGGTACGTTTTCGTCTCGTCCGGGGTTTCGCCGATGCCGAGTTTTGCCAGACGGACGTTGATCGTCAGGGACGCGTATTTCAGCGCTTCCGCATAGCTCAGGTCGCTGACCCCTTCCGCCGGTTCGGCGTCCAGGATCACGTGGAAGTGGCGCGAAAAGTTCGTGTACCTGGCGCACTCTCCGCCCATGTCAAGATAGTATTTGACGTTGCACTTGGCGTAGTAAATGTCGGAAACGACCACGCCCTTGAGCGCCACCGTGCGTCCCTCGCCCACGGGGGCGAGTTTCCCCCAAATGCCGGGATACGACGTCTCGGGCGCGTCCGCTTTGCACCGGGGCTGCATAATGTCGTGGATGCCGAGGATGCGGCAGTTTTCGCCGGGACGGGCCAGTTTGATGTCCAGCTTTCCGAACAGCTCGCTGCCCGCCATATCCAGCAGTTCCTGTTTGTCGATGGTCAGGACGCCGTGATCGAGCGCCGTTCGGTCCCCGAACTTCACGTCTTTAATGTGGATGTAATCAATCTGCAATCTCTTGCTCATTGATTTTCCTCTCCTTTCCGTTTACATCGTCGCACAATGTTTCGCCGGAACTCTTTCATACGCACATTCTCCATCCGCACAAAAAAACAGACAATAGGCAAAGGACGCCTATGTCTGTTTTCTTTACATATTATTAATCTGTTCAAAAAGACCTCGCTCAAGCGTCATCCGGCACGTCTAGGCAAAGTCCGCGCACAGCCTGCGCAGCGCCGAGCAGACGATGCGCCGCCGCCGTCGGCGTTCCTCCTGCTGCGAAAGCCCCGCAAAACCAACCGGACTCCCCACGCTGGCGCCCTTTTCGACGTGCCGCACGCCCATGCTCCACGCGATCTCCGTGAGGTTCGTGATCTGCACTGCGGGAATCCCGCGATCTTCCAGCGCAAGCGCGATGCAGGCGCCGCATCGCGTGCTGGTTCCACAGGTTGAAACAATAAGCACGGCGTCAATCGAACAGGCCGACACGCGGACGGCAATCTCGCGCCCTATCCTGCGCGCCGTCTCGGAAGGCATCATGACGCCCGTCGTCGACAGAAAACGCGGATAAACGCCGCCGATCTCCCCTGCGCGCGTCATCTCCCGCAGGATATCCAGCGGGAGCAGGCGGTTCGGGTCTTCGTCGACGTCGCCGTGATCGTAGCCCTGATGAGACACTTCGTATTCTTCGGCTTTGAATCGCTCTGCAAAACCGAAACCATAGGCGTGGAACTCCCGCGCGTTGGACGGCGGCAGGCAGTCGGGATTCCCTTTCGGCACCAGCCCCCCGTCCGTGACCATCATGATCCGCGCCGCCGCGAGCGGAACGGAAAGAACCGGCGTCACGTGCTCTTCCGGTACGGGCATTTTCACTTCCGAGCAAAACTTTTCCCCGTAATACTTGGCGAGCAACATGTCGAGACAGCGTTTGGGCGCCGGCGTATGGTACGCGATGAACGGGATGACGTTATCCCGCGCCTCGCCCGATTCCTCCGTCACAGAATAAATGATTTCCGCTTTGTTCATGACGCCTGTATTCCCCCAATGTTTTTCGTCGCACCGCCGCGTTTCGATATCTGTTTATTTTCGGACATGATGGCGTACATCTCGCTCTGTACGCGGAATATCTCGCTGACTTGCTCGAAATAACTCCTGTAATTGTCGCGCATCCCCGCATGGATCCAGTCCCGCATCAGCCCCACCAGAGCGTGAGCGTTCATTTTCGCGTAAACGGTGATCTCGTACTCGCTCAGCTTGAACCCGGACGCCGCATACACCATGTCGATGTTGAGCTTCCACAGTTCGAAGAAAAAATCCGTCAAATGCTGGTACAACGAATCCTGACCGTCGTACTGCATGCAGGGGTAGTAAAACTTCTTCCTCCGGTACATAAAACCGCACATGGACACAAACGTTTCGGGAATGCGCATGGGGTCGTCATAATTTTCCACGTTCTTCGCCATGTCGTCGTCTAGGATCCAGTTCATCAGCTCGTACTTGTCCTTGAAGTGATAATAGAATGTATTCCGGCTGATGCCGCAGGCTTCAGTAACGTCCTTTACGGGGATCTTCGAAAACTGCCTCTCCAGGAGAAGGCTCTCCAGCGTCGAAGCGATCGCTTCCTTCGTAATAAGATTTACAGACATTTTCCGTCTTCTCCTTCCTGGCCGGTTCGGATCGACGCTGCATATCGTTTCGGCACGTTTGGAATACAGATATTCCCATGAAAATTACATGCTTTTAACAATCTATTACATACATTTTATAGCACACTTTCGGTTTAAAAAAAAGGGATTTTCCATTCTTCCACGTTATAATTTGCGCATATCGTGATACTGTACGATTTTTGTGCATTTTTTCGCATGCACGTCGGGGCTGTGTTAAAAATTCATACATTTCCAGAGTCTGTACGGTTCATATTTTTTCGCAAACACGTACTATAAGGGCGACGTCGGAACGTCCTTTCATCAAATCTCATCGCGGCCTTTATTCCCTGCGCTTCCGGGGGCACAAGGCGAAAGGAGACTTACCCGCATGTATGCATTGATTGCCGCCGTACCGATCTTGCTCACTATCGTCTTCATGGTCTTTATGAACTGGTCCGCCAAACGATCGCTGATCATTTCATGGCTCGCGGCTTTTGCTGTCGCGTGCTCCGTCTGGGGCATGGGGATCGGAGAAGCCGCCGCCCGAACGGTCGCCGGCTTCCTGGCTTCTTTCGAAACGAGCGCCATCATTTTCGGGGCCATCCTGCTGATGAACGTGCTCAAGCAGTCGGGTGCCATGGCTTCCATCAACGGAATGTTCTCCGGCATCACCGAAGACGCGCGTCTTCAGGCTATCATCGTCGGCTACTGCTTCGCCGGATTTATCGAGGGGGCGGCGGGGTTCGGCACGCCGGCCGCCTTGGGCGCGCCGATTCTGATCAGCCTGGGATTTCCCCCTCTCGCCGCGGCGGCGATCTGCCTCGTCTGCAACTCGACGCCTGTCAACCCCGGCCCTGTCGGCGTGCCGCTGCTCACGGCTTCCAAAGTCGTTGCGGACGCGGTGAAACATCTCGGCGGCGATCCCGAAAAATTCACGACGGTGCTGACACGCTGGGTCTGCATCCCGAACATGATCGGCGGTCTGTTTATCATCATGGCCGTCGTCTTCATGATGTGTAAGGCGTTCGGGAAGAACCGTTCGTTCAGGGACGCCGTCCCTGCCGTTCCGTTTTGCCTGCTCACCGGCGTCGTCGTTGGCTCGATCTACATCGTCATGTCGTTCTTCGCCGCCCCCGAATTGATTTCCATGACGGCTTTCCTCGGCGGCATGATCGTGATGATGTTCTGCGCGAAAAAAGGCGTCTGCGTCCCCAAAAAGGTCTGGACCTTCGACGGCTACAAAGAATGGGGCGAGCCCTCCTGGCAGTCCACCACAGTTGTCACATCCGTCAAGGACAAGAGCATGAAGCCACTTCTGGCCTGGACGCCCTACATCGTCATCGGCGTTATCCTGGTGCTGACGAGGCTGAACGCTTTCGGCCTCAAAACCCTTTTTAACAACGATCCGTTTATCCTGCGCGTCGGGAACATCCTCGGCTTCGAGGGAATCGGCTGGGACTTCAAATTCCTGTACAACCCCGGCATCATGCCCTTCGTCCTCGTCGCAATCCTGACGGTTCCGCTGCACCGCATGTCGCGGGAAGAGACCAAAATCGCCGTCGTAGATTCCGTGAAAAACTGGTCCGGCGCGGCCACAGCCTTGCTGTTCGGCGTCGCCATGGTCAACCTGTACCGCTACACGTCGAGCGCGCAAATCGGGGCGGCTGTCGCCGGCGCCGCGGCGGGCTCGGAGTTCACGTTCAAGAACAGCTCGATGCTCTACGTCATGGCCGACGCGCTGGCGAAACTCTTCCAGGGGACTTACTTCATTATCGCTCCGCTCATCGGCGTTCTCGGAGCGTTCATGTCGGGTTCCTGCACGGTGTCAAACACGCTGTTCGCTTCGCTGCAGTTCGAGACCGCGACCCTCGTCGGCCTGTCCCAGGTCCTCATCGTGGCGCTCCAGACCATGGGCGGCGGCATCGGCAACATGATCTGCGTCAACAATATCGTTGCAGTCTGCGCCACCACCGGCACCAACGGCAACGAAGGCAAGCTGATCCGTACGAACATCCTTCCCTGCCTGGTCTATGCCGCTGTCGTCGCGGCGGTAGTCGGGCTCCTTCTGGCCGCCGGGGTCGATCCGATGCCGGAACTACTGACACAGTAGCAACTCTATGGACGACGTATCGATGAGAAAGCTCGAAAAGAGTTCCATCTGCAATACGCGTTGGGGTGAGGCGAACGACGTCGTTCGCCTCACCCCAACGCGTATTGTGGAACCGGAGAACTTCATCCCGCGGAAACAACGAAGGACCGGGAACGTTCTTCTGATACTACTTCTTTATAGTATAGCCAAAGTCCCCGTAACTCAGTTATAACGCCTCCGAGGTGATATAGAATGTCCGTGAAATACGAGATCACATCAGAACAGCAAGCGGAAATCGAAGCCGCGCGGAAAAAGAATCGCAACAAGAAGATCAAAGCCAAACTGAGAATCCTCAGCTTGCGCGCCGGGGGGAAAACCTTGAAAGAAATCAGCGAAATCACGGAATACCACTTCACGAACGTCAGCAAGATCATCTCGCAGTTTATCGATCGCGGCCTCTCGTATATGCTGCATGCCATTACCTTGGCAACCATCGGAACATGACCTGTGAGCAGGAAGAAGCCGTACTTGCGCCTTATCTGGAGAAAGCCGAGAAAGGAGAAATCGTTTCGGTGGCGGAAATAGCCCATCAGACCGCGGTGGGACATACTATCAGTCCGACTCATATTTATGCGGTCCTGAAACGTCATGACTGGAGAAAAGTCATGCCGCGCAGCCATTACCCCAAGAAAGCGCGCGAGGAGGCCATCGAGGCCTCAAAAAAAATTAACGCTCAAGTTCAGGAATTAAAAGAGTTATCCACATCAGGGAACGTCAGACCGATGTTCCAGGACGAAGCCGGCTTCGGCAGGATCGACAAGCCCAAATACTGCTGGTACAGAAGGCGTCCGCCCGAACGTTCCCTGCCTTCACATCCGCGAATACCGCTATGCTTACGGCGCCATAGAGCTGCTTACGGGAGAAAGCCTCTTTTTGATCATGCCCAGCTGCGACAGCGATTGTATGAACATTATCCTGCGGGAACTTTCACGCCGATTTCCGGAAGATCATATTCTGCTCTGCTGTGACGGAGCCGCTTGGCACAAGTCCAAAGCGCTTCAGGTTCCCGCCAACATCCCCTGTTCCATAATACCCCCGAGATGAACCCCATCGAGCGTCTGTGCCGCACGATCGGAAATCTCACCGTTCAGACCATAAGGAGTATTACCGCAAGACAATGGGTCGTTAGGTGCTTTAAATGAGAAGGAGTATGAATAACTATTTCTCGATAACAAGGCCAAACATAAGGGCGTGGGAGGAAGTCCCGTCGCTCAGGACTACCTCGACCGCGGCGCGGCCTGTGCGGCTCGCTTGGTGGATCTTCCTCGTCGCGCCCGGCAGGCTCTGTTAACGCTTTTTAGCGAGAAAGAGCATGGGGGAGATGAGCGTCTCCCGATCCCGATGAGGGAGTGCTGCTGTTTCAATAAAACGACGCGGGCAACAATGAGAACAAAAGCGAAAAACGAAGCGTCGCGTTTGTCGTCGCGAGTAAAAATCCTGCGGAATCATATGATTTTCCGTAAAGAAACGTTCCCTTTCACTTGGTGCATTCCTGTGGTAGAATTTTCTTGGTTAATTAAGACTAACTAAGGGAGGATGGCTTCAATGGACTCTTCAAAAAAAGCGAACTACGGCAACTGGATCCCCCGGAAGCTGATGAACGCCTTGTGGGGAATCTTGCTGGGGGTGCTGCTCCTGCTGATCGTGAACGCGCTGTTCTGGCGCAATGCAGCCGCGGCGCTGCTGCTGGGCGCGCTCAGCGGTCTGTCGCTGGTCGCTGCCGTATACATGCAGTACTGCCGGAAGACGATCGACCTGCGCGGCGGCGGCCTTGCGGGGAAGTTTTACGACGATCTGCTGGATCATCTTGCCTGGCAAGGGCAAGGACGGCTGCTGGATATCGGCTGCGGCTCGGGAGCGCTGTCGATCCGCTGCGCGCGCCGCTTCCCCGGCGCGCAGGTTATCGGCGTCGATTACTGGAGCGGCGTGTGGGATTACTCGCAAAAGCAATGCGAGGAGAACGCACGACTCGAAGGCTGCGACGGCCGGATCGATTTCCGGCACGGCGACGCGGCCCGTCTGGAATTCGCCGATGAAAGTTTCGACGCCGTCGTCAGCTGTTTTGTCTTTCACGAGGTGAAGACGATCTCCGGCCGGTCGAAGCGGCCTGTCGTCGAGGAGGCGCTGCGCGTGCTGAAAAAGGGAGGAAGCTTCGCCTTCGTCGATTTGTTTGGCCGCTCCGCTCTTTACGGCGACATGGAGGAGCTTGTGCAGCAGATGAAAGACAGCGGACTGCGGGAAGTTGGTTACGTTTCCCGCGCCGGCGCGTCCTTCGTCCCCGCGCTCGCGCGTCCCGTGATGACCGCGGGCGTGGGGCTGCTCTACGGCGTGAAATAGCGCTCCGCTTGCCCCGGCGCAGCGGCGCGGAGCAATATCGAGTTTTTAGCATGCAATATCGAGCCAGCTTTTATAATGTTCGGAGCGAAATGTTCCACGTGGAACACTTCGCTCCGAAAAAACTTTACGGCCCCGGCGGCGCGGCGGCGTAAACGAAAAGCCGTTCCGGAGAGCGTTGATGATTTCTTCAGCGCTCTCCGGAACGGCTTTTTCGGGCTGTGCCCGCATCGCGGCGGGGGACGGTCACATGGCCTGACGCATGTACTCCGCGATGACGCAGGGGGACTGCAGGGCGAGACTTTTTTTCACGTCGAGGATGCGCTGGTTGGACGAGCCGCGAAAGCGCAGCGACAAATCGCGCTTGTCGCGCTCGAAGCGTCCGTCGACGAGCACGTCGATCTGTTCGAGCAGAGCCATGCGGTCCTCCCAGGCCGGATTTTTGCGGTCGGTCAGCTGCTCGAAGGTGAAGCCCGTGAAGGCCCACACGTTCAGTCCGCGCAGATGCGCCGCGCGGGCCACTGCGGCCAGGGCGCGCGCCTGCAGGAACGGCTCGCCGCCGGAAAGCGTCAGCCCCTGCTGCAGATGGAGCGAGTCCAGCTGGGCGATCAGGTCGTCCGCGTCCATCTCGAAGCCGCCGAACGGGTTGTGCGTACACGGATTGTGGCAGCCCGGGCAGTTGTGGAAGCATCCCTGAGCCCAGATCACCGCCCGCAGCCCCGGCCCGTCGACGATGCTGTCGCGGGTCATCGGACTGGCGAGGCGGATCTTCATTTGGCGTTCGCCTCTTCCTCCGCTCCGCACTGATTGTGCTTGACGCGGTCGCGGACTTCGGCGCGCTTGGCGTTGTTGAAGCGGTCCAAAGTTCCCACGAGATAGCCGGTGATGCGGCGGATGCGCTCGAAGCCGACGGGGCCGTCGGATTCATGGCGCCCGCAGTGGGGGCACACGTCGCCGGAAATGACGCCCGTGTAGCCGCAGACGGGGTCGCGGTCGACGGGGTGATTGATGCTGCCGTAACCGATCCCCGCCTCCTTCATGGCGCGCACGATGGTTTCGAAGGCTTCGGGGTTGTTGGCTCCCAGCCCGTCCAGCTCCACGTAGCTGATGTGCCCGCCGTTGGTCAGCGCGTGGTAGGGCGCTTCGCGGGCGATCTTCTCGAAGACGCCGATCTTGTAATACACGGGCACGTGGAATGAGTTGGTGTAATATTCGCGGTCGGTGACGCCGGGGATCGCGCCGAATTTTTGGGCGTCGAGGCGGGTGAAGCGCCCCGACAGCCCTTCCGCGGGCGTGGCGATGAGGGAGAAATTCAGGTCGTACTGTTCCGAAGCCTGATCCATGCGTTCCCTCATGTGGCGGACGATCTTCAGCCCCAGCTCCTGCGACTCGTCGCTTTCGCCGTGGTGCTTGCCCGTCAGGGCCACCAGACACTCGGCCAGGCCGATGAAGCCGAGCGTCAGCGTGCCCTGGCGGATCACGTCGCGCAGTTCGTCCTCGTCGTTCATGCCGTCGGAGCCTTTCCACACGCCCTGTCCCATCAGGAACGGGAAGTTTTTGACGCGTCGGCGGCTCTGGATCTCCAGACGCTCCAGCAGCTGATCGACGACCAGGTCGATCTTGCCGTCGAGGTCCCTGAAAAAAGCGTCGAGATCGGTCGCGCCGCCCAGCGCCCGTCCGTGGACGATGCCGAGGCGGGGCAGGTTGATCGTGGTAAAGGACAGGTTGCCGCGCCCGCTGACGGTCGATTCGCCGCAGCGGTTGCCGACCACGCGCGTGCGGCAGCCCATGTAGGTGGCTTCCGTGTCGGGGTCGCCGGGCTTGTAGTATTCGGCGTTGAAGGGCGCGTCGAGGAAGCTGAAGTTGGGGAAAAGCCGCTTGGAAGTGACGCGGCACGAGAGCCGGAGCAGGTCGTAATTGGGATCGCCGGGATTGTAGTTGACGCCTTCCTTGACCTTGAAGATGAGGATGGGGAAGATCGGCGTCTCGCCGTCGCCCAGCCCTTTTTCGGTCGCCAGCAGCAGATTGCGCGAGACCATGCGCCCCTCGGGAGACGTGTCGGTGCCGAAATTGATGCTCGAGAAAGGGACCTGCGCGCCGGCGCGGGAATGCATCGTGTTGAGGTTGTGGATAAACGCCTCCATGGCTTGATAAGTGCGGTGGTCCGTTTCGGCGAGGGCTTCCCTGCGGGCGAAAGCCTGAAGTTTGATCAGCTCCGTCTCGTCGGTTTTCAGCGACGCGGCGAGGATCTTCCGCTCGGCCTCGTCCCGTTCGGCGTCGTCCGTCAGGCTGATGGCGCGCCCCGTTTCGGCTTCGGCGCGGTTTTCCGCGTCTTTGACGGCGGACTTCGCGTCGAGGTCGCGAAGCAGTTCCAGCCCCTTGGCGAGATTGCCCGCGTACAGCTTGCGGAACGTCTTGCGCACGCCGTCGGCGATGCCGTAATCGAAATACGGGATGCTCTGGCCGCCGTGCTGGTCGTTTTGGTTGCTCTGGATGGCGATCGCCGCCAGCGCCGCGTAGCTCATCACGTCCTGCGGCTCGCGCAAAAAACCGTGCCCCGTCGAGAAGCCGCCCTTGAACAGCTTGCGGATGTCGATCTGGCAGCAGGTCAGCGTGCCCATGTTGAGGAAATCCATGTCGTGGATGTGGATGTCGCCCTCGTCGTGCGCCCGGGCGTGAGCCGGGTGGATCACGTGCGTCTTGCAGAATTCGCGCGACACGGCGCTGCCGTATTCCAGCATCGTGCCCATGGCCGTGTTGCCGTTGATGTTGGCGTTTTCGCGCTTTACGTCGGCGGTCTTGGCGTCGGCGAACGTGATCTCTTCGATGGCCTTCATCAGGCGGGTATGCGAGTCGCGCACGCGCGTGCGCTCGTTGCGGTAGGTGATGTAGGCCTCGCTGGTGCGGGCGTGGCCGTTTTCGATCAGCACCTTCACCACCATGTCCTGCACGTCCTCGACGCTGGGCGAGCCGGAGGCGTACTTTTCGTTGAGGCGGCGCACGACCTGCGACGTCAGCCCCTCGGCGATGCGGTAGTCGGCCGCCGTGCCTTCCTTCTCCGCCACGGCGGACGCGGCGAGAAAAATGGCGCGGGTGATGCGGTCTTCGTTGAAGGGGGCCAGACGGCCGTCCCTCTTCTTAATCGTCTCGATCACTTGAAAGGCCTCTCTTTCTTCATTTGCGGCCGGAATGCCGCGCCCTCGGCGGGCGTGCTCTTCCAAGCCGAACGGATGGATTCCGTCTCGGAATGAAATTTGCCGTCATCATACACCATAAAAAGCGTCTCGTAAAGAGATAAACGCTAAATATACGAATAGATTTAATTTTTGTACGCTAAATATAGTCATGGAGCGGCGGGGCGATGCCCGCGGAACGCTTCCGCCGGGGATCCCGGCGCTCGCCGCGGCGGCCTAGCGGGCTTCCGCGGCCTTTCTTTCCAGCGCTTCGTTGCGGAAATAGAGCAGCATGTCGATCGAGACCATCGTCACGTTCACGACGTAAAGCGCGACCACGCTCCAGTGCGTGGCGCCGTCCAGCAGGCATTTGCCGATGCCCGCCAGATAACCGACGATGATGACGACGAGGAAAAGCAGACTCTTGCCCCTGCTGCTGCGCGAGGTCCACGATTTGTAGATGGAGATGGGCCAGGCGGCGCCGAAGCAGATCAGCATCGTGATCTCGAGAAGCGATTTCAAAAACATGATTTCAGTCATTCCCTTTCTCTGATTCGTTTTCTTCGGGGCGATAATCCCGCATCCAGCGTTGCGGATCCTCCGGCGCGAAGCCGTGACGGAAGCCGGGGCGCGCGGCGCTGCGCTCGACGAACGCCTGCAGCGCCGGGCGGAACTTGGGGTGCGCGCAGTTCTCGATCAGCGCGCGGGCGCGCTCGTAGGCCGTGAGCCCGCGCAGATCGGCGCAGCCCTGTTCGGTGATGATCACGTGAGGGTCGTGTTCCGTGTGGTCGACGTGCGCCACATGCGGGACGATGCAGGAGATCGTTCCGTTCTTCGCCGTCGACGGCGTGGTGAACACCGAGAGCGCGGCGTTGCGCGCGAAGTCTCCCGAGCCGCCGAGGCCGTTGACGATCTGGCAGCCGCCGATGTGCGTGGAGTTGACGTTGCCCTCGAGGTCCACTTCCAGCGCCGTATTCACGGCGATGACGCCGAGGCGGCGGATCACTTCCGGCGAGTTGCTGATCTCCACGGGGCGCAGGATGATCTTGTACTTGTACATCTCCAGACTCTTGTAAAAGGCGTCGATGCGCTCGGGCGAGATGGTCAGCGCCGTCCCCGAGGCGAACGAGACGCGCTCCGTCTCGATCAGGTCGAGCACGGAGTCCTGCAGCACTTCCGAATAGATGGAGAGGTTGCGGAACTTCGATTTCTGCAGGCCGCCCAGCACGGCGTTGGCCATGTTGCCGACGCCCGACTGGATCGGCGGCAGCTTGCGCGGCAGCCGCCCGCAGGCCACTTCGTTCTCGAGGAACGCGACCAGATAGTCGGCCATGATCTGGGACCTTGCGTCGGTCTGCGCCAGATGGCGCGTCGAATCGGGAATGTCGGTGACGACCACGGCGGCGATCTTGTCGGGACGGCAGCGGATGTAGGGCATGCCGACGCGGTTGTTGGGGCGCACGATCGGGATCGGTTCGGTCTCCTTCATGCGCCGCGGGCTGTACACGTCGTGCATACCTTCCAGCTTGACGGGCTGCGCCGTGTTGACCTCGACGATCACCTTTTCGGCGTACTCCGCCAGCACGTTGGAACAGCCCACCGACGTGGAGGGGATAATGTTGCCCTCGTCGTCGATGCCGATCGCTTCGATGATGGCTATGTCGATTTTGCCGAAGTAGCCGTTTTTGATCCAGAAGGGCACCTGGCTGAGGTGCATGTCCACATAGGCGAGGCGGTCGTCGTTGGCCAGCTCGCGCACGCTCTGGTTGGTCTGATAGGGATAACGCCGTTCGATCACGCCGGCGCGCGCCAGCCGCCCGTCGAGTTCGTCGCCGACGGACGCGCCGGTGATCAGCTTGATGCGGATCTTCTCGCCGCGTTCGGCGCGGCGGGCCAGCGCCATGGGCACGGCCTTGGGGTACCCGGCCATGGTGAAGCCGCTCGTGCCGACGGTCATGCCGTCCTTGATCAGTTCGGCGGCCTGCGCCGCCGACATGGTCTTGGCCTCGGCCTCGTGATTGCTGATGCGGTTGTACACGTTTCTTCCTTCCTTTCGGCGCGGCGGCGGTCCACGCGAAAAAAATTCTTCCGGCACTCAATGCCGAAAGAACGTACGCCGCCGGGGCCTCGGTCAAAAAAGAAGGTCTGAAGCAGCACACACGTTCCGTCGCTCGCGAGAACTTTTTCGTGCTCAGCGCGGCAAGTCTTCTGGCTCAAGCCCATGGAGCCTTCTCCGCCTTCCCATGAGCGCGAGGCTCACAGTGGCGCGTGGAGAAGCTGAGGCTTTTACAGCGGCGGGACCGCTCGGGATTCTCACCCGGTTCCTTTTTGATCGAGACGCAGCGTCTCGAACCGTGCTGATTATTCGATTGGGTTTCTGAGACAGATTATAGCAGAAAAAAATAAAAGAGGAGAAAACGTTCCACGTGGAACGTCTTCTCCGCTTTTTTCGGATCGGCTCGCGCCCGGCGATCGCTGGCGCGGCGGAAAAACATCTACCGCCCGGCGTGGAACAGCTCGCGCTCCATCACGTCGATGATCTCTTGGGCGGCCTGCGTGGGCGGCAATTTGCCCGCGGTGACCTCCTCCTCGATGCGCGCCTTGGCGGCGGCGATGGCCCGGTTGGCGCCGATGAGGTTTTCCAGATGCTCCTGCGCCATGTCGTTGACCCATTTGAGCACCTGTTCTTTGCGCCGTTTTTCGAAGACGCCGTTGCCGCGCACGGTCTTGAAAAACTCCTCGATCACGCCCCACATCTCGGGAATGCCCTCGCCCGTCAGCGACGAGCAGGTGTAGGCGTGGCTGCCCCAGCCCTCCGTGGCGGGACGCAGGTAGTGGAGCATCATGTCGAAGTCGGCGCGCGCCGACAACGCTTTGACTTTGTTGTCGCCGTCGGCCTTGTTGACGAGAATCGAGTCGGCGATCTCCATAATGCCCTTTTTGATGCCCTGCAGGTCGTCGCCCGCGCCGGTCAGCGCCACCATGAGGAAGTAATCCACCATGTTGCGCACGGTCGTTTCGCTCTGGCCGACGCCGACGGTCTCGACGAGGACCACGTCGTAGCCCGCCGCCTCGACGAGCAGCAGCGTCTCGCGGCTTTTGCGCGTGACGCCGCCGAGCGTGCCGCCCGACGGGGACGGACGCACGAAAGCGTTGGGGTGGCGCGACAGCTTTTCCATGCGCGTCTTGTCGCCGAGGACGCTGCCCTTGGTGACGGTGCTGCTGGGATCGACGGCGAGCACAGCGACGCGGTGCCCGCGGTCGCACAGCCACGAGCCGAGCGCTTCGATGAAGGTGCTTTTGCCGGCGCCGGGCACGCCGGTAACGCCGACGCGCATGGAACCGCCCGTGTGGGGCAGCAGCTTTTGGATCAGTTCCTGCGCCGTGGCGAAATGCTTGGGAGCGTTGCTCTCGATCAGCGTGATGGCCCGCGACAGGATCGCGCGTTCGCCATTCAGGATGCCTCGCGCGTATTCGTCGACGGAGAGGTTGCGCCGCACGGGCTGGACGTTGGCGGCGGTAGGCGCGCCGGTGCCGTCCACGCCCTTTGTCACGAAGCAGGCGAATTCGCCGCCGGCGTTCTGCGGCTGCCACTCGGGCTGGTAGGTGGTGTTTTCGGTGTTCATCGTTTTTTCTCCTTTTCGGGGGGAGGAGACTTTTATTTCGCGGCTCCTTCCTGGGCGGCAAGGCGCTTGTTCAGCACCTGCAGCATCTCGCGGGCGGCGGCGGGAATGACCGTGCCGGGGCCGAAGATGCAGGCGGCGCCGTGGTCGTACAGGAACTGATAATCCTGCGCGGGGATGACGCCGCCGGCGACGACCATGATGTCGCCGCGGCCGCGTTTTTTCAGCTCTTCGACGAGCTGGGGCAGCAGCGTCTTGTGCCCGGCGGCCAGCGAGCTCATGCCGACGATGTGGACGTCGTTGTCCACAGCGTCCTGAGCGGTCTCGGCCGGCGTCTGGAACAGCGGACCGACGTCGACGTCGAAGCCCATGTCGGCGTAGGCGGTGGCGACGACTTTGGCGCCGCGGTCGTGACCGTCCTGTCCCATCTTGGCGACCATGATGCGCGGGCGGCGCCCTTCGCGCTTCTCGAAGTCGTCGGTCATCTGGCGGACTTCCTTGATCACTTCGTCGTCGGCGAATTCGCTGCTGTACACTCCGGAAATCGAACGGATCACGGCTTTGTGCCTCCCGCATACTTTTTCGATGGCAAAGGAAATTTCGCCCAGCGACGCGCGCGCGCGCGCCGCCTCGACGGACAGCTCGAGCAGGTTGCCCTCGCCGCTTTCCATGGCGTGGGTGATGGCGTCGAGGCACTGCCGCACTTTTTCGGGGTCGCGCCCGGCGCGCAGTTTTTCGAGGCGCGCGATCTGCGCCTGACGCACGGCGGTGTTGTCGACGTCGAGAATGTCGAGCGGGTCTTCCTTTTCGAGCGGGAAGTAGTTGATGCCGACGATCTTCTCGTTGCCGGAGTCGATGTGGGCCTGGCGGCGCGCCGCGGCCTCTTCGATGCGCATCTTGGGCAGGCCGGTGTCGATGGCCTTGGCCATGCCGCCGAGGCTTTCGACTTCCTGGATATGCGCCCAGGCGCGGCGGATCAGCTCGTCGGTGAGGGCTTCCACATAGTAGGAGCCGCCCCACGGGTCGATGACCTTGCAGACTTTGGTCTCGTCCTGAATGTAGAGCTGCGTGTTGCGCGCGATACGGGCGGAGAAATCCGTGGGCAGGGCGATGGCTTCGTCGAGGGCGTTGGTGTGCAGCGACTGGGTGTGCCCGAGCGCGGCGGCCATGGCCTCGACGCAGGTACGCGTGATGTTGTTGAACGGATCCTGCGCGGTCAGGCTCCAGCCCGAGGTCTGCGAGTGCGTGCGCAGCGCCATGGACTTGGTGTTCTTTGGATCGAACTGCTTGACGATCTTGCCCCAGAGCATGCGCGCGGCGCGCATCTTGGCCACTTCCATGAAGTAGTTCTTGCCGATGGCCCAGAAGAACGACAGGCGCGGCGCGAAATCGTCGATGCCCAGCCCGGCCTTCATGCCCGTGCGGATGTACTCGAGCCCGTCGGCCAAAGTGTAGCCCAGTTCGATGTCGGCGGTGGCGCCGGCTTCCTGCATGTGATAGCCGGAGATGGAGATGCAGTTGAACTTGGGCATGTTGCGCGAGGTGAAGGCGAAGATGTCGCCGATGATGCGCATGGAGGCCGCGGGCGGATAGATGTAGGTGTTGCGCACCATGAATTCCTTGAGGATGTCGTTCTGGATCGTGCCGCTCAAGACTTTCATGTCGACGCCCTGTTCCTGCGCGGCGACGATGTAGAAGGCCATGACGGGCAGCACGGCGCCGTTCATGGTCATGGAGACGGACATCTGCCCCAGCGGGATGCCGGAGAACAGAATCTCCATGTCGAGGATCGAATCGACGGCCACGCCGGCCTTGCCGACGTCGCCGACGACGCGCGGGTGGTCGGAATCGTAACCGCGGTGCGTGGCCAGGTCGAAGGCGATGGAAAGTCCCTTCTGCCCGGCGGCGAGGTTGCGGCGGTAAAACGCGTTCGACTCCTCGGCCGTGGAGAAGCCGGCGTACTGGCGCACCGTCCAGGGACGGGCCACGTACATGGTGGGGTACGGGCCGCGCAGGAACGGCGGGATGCCCGCCATGAAGCCGAGGTGATGCATGCCGGCGTAATCGTCGGCGGTGTAGAGCGGCTTGACGTCGATCTGTTCCATGGTGCGCGTGCACAGTTCGGAAACGGAACGGCCCGTTTCCCTGAGGACGCGCGCTTCCCACTGCTGGCGCGACTCGGCGCGGCTCTCTTCCTTGAAGGCGATCTTGGTGAAATCAGGATTCTGATACATGGTCTAGCACATCCCCTTTTTTTTCTGCATGGCGGAGAGGACTTGGAGGCAGTTGGCCTTCACGTGGATGAAATCGTCGACGCCGGCGTCGAGATAGCTCTGCTTGAACTCGGGGGCGGGCGCGCCGGCGAGGAATACGGTCATGTCCGGGCGCTTCTGCTTGATCAGCCGGGCCAGCGGCGGCACGAGCTCGGGATAGGTGTCGTCGGTGGAACAGATCACGGCGGCGTCGGCGCCGCTCTCCGCGGCGGCTACGGCGGCCAGTTCCACGGTCTCGAAGCCGTCGTTCTTCAGCACTTCGAAGTGGCCCACTTCGAAGAAGCCCGTGCTGAAATCGGCGCGGGGCTTGTGCTGGGGGATGGGGCCCATGTTGGCGAGGAAAACTTTGACGTTGCCGCCGGTTGTGGCGGCGTAGTCCTCGGTACGTTTCCTCAGCGCTTCGTATTGTTCGGTCCAGCGGTGCGGCTCAAGCGGCGCGACTTTCAGATCGCAGGGCCCGGCGGCGTCGAGAGTTTTCCACAGATCGGACAGCAGCGCGTCGGCCGCGAACGCTTCGGCGGCGTGGACGACCTGGCCGCCCTTGCCGCACTTGGAACTCTCGGCCACGTCTTTCAGCGCCTTGGCGAGGCAGTCGGGGCAGCGGCGCTTTTTGATCTCGGCCACCTTGGCCTCGCGGTCGGCCTTGAACTCGGCCAGGTCGCTTGCGGGCACGTCGAGCGGCGTCTCCGCCATGTTGGCGTACATGTTGTTGCCGACGGCCCGTTCGGCGCGGGTGGCGAGCTTCTTGAAGCGATCGGCGAGCACGGCGCCGATCTCGTTCTGGATCAGGCCGGACTGAAGGGCCTTGACGATTCCGCCTTCGGCCTCGACCTTCTGGAACAGCTCCCAGGCGCGGTCTTCGACCTGGCGGGTCAGAGTCTCCACGTACCAGGAACCGCCGGCGGGATCGACGGCGGCGTCGAGGTTGAACTCGGTCTGCATCATGATCTGCTGGTTGCGGGCGATGCGGCGCGCCTGTTCGGTGGCGGGGCGGACGGCCCAGTCGAAGCAGTTGACGTTCATGGAATCGACGCCGGCCACGGCGGCCGAGAAGGCCTGCGTGGACGTGCGCAGGATGTTGACGTAGGGATCGTAGACCGTCACGGTGAACGGCGAGGTCTTGGCGATGACGTTGACCTTCGCGCTCTCACCCTCGCAGCCGAAGGCGCGCGCGACGTGCGCCCAGAGCACGCGCAGGGCGCGCAGGCGGGCGATCTCCATGAAGAAGTTGGCGCCGAGGCCGACCTCGAAGCGAAGATGGCGGGCGGTCACCTCGGGGGCGATTCCGCGTTCCGACATGGCGCGGATCACGGCGACGGCGTCGGCGAGCGCGCAGGCCGTCTCCTGAACGGCGGACGCTCCGGCGTCGGCGTAGACGCTGCCGCGGATCAGGACCGTGCGCAGCGCGCATTGGTTGTTTTCGGCCCAAAGCAGCGTCTGCGCCATTTCATCGTACAGGCTGCCGAGCGACCGGCTCAGGGAGCCGTCGCGGGCCAGCGCGCCGATGGGGTCGGCGCCGACGCAGCCTTTCAGGCTGGAAGGCGCGACGCCGTGATTTTTACACCAGGCGGCGATCATGCCCAGCATCGGCAGGGCGGACGCGCCGGCGGCGACGTGCAGCTCGTGCGCGCTCGGATCGGCGTCGGCGAAAAACTTTTCCAGATGCTCGAGCGAGCAGATGCTGACGCCGCGGCGCTCGCAGGCGGGGACGTCCATGCCGTGCGTGCTGGAGTAATCGAGCACCGGGTGGATGGCCGTGGCGCCCCTTTTCAGTTCCTCGGCGGCCAGTTCGCCGGCCCGGCGCGGGCCGCGCGCGTCGACGCCCTGGGCGATCTCCCAGAGTTTGCCGTGCGCAGGGGCGCTCCTGACGCCCCGCAGATAATCCTGTTCGCCGGGAAAAGTTTGGCAGTCTTTCAGATCCTTGACGTCCTCGGCCGTGTAGATAGGCTGAAGTGTGATGCCTTCGCAGGTCGGCGTGAACATTTTTTTGTCGAAGGGCGCCCCCTTCAGAGCCGCTTCGGCGGCCTGCTTCCACTCCTCGTACGTGGGGACTTTGAACTCGTCAAAGGTGACAGGAGTGATCGGCGCAGACTTCTGCTGGTCTTTTTCCATGGTGAATCAAATCCTCCCTGACGCTGAAAATTTGCCCGTTCCCCCGCCGGCGGAAAAAAATCAGCGAAGAAAACGCGCTTGCGCGGCGAAATCCCGCCCGCGCAAGATTCGCTCTCTGTTCCCCCGTTTCAGGCCGGTATCCTGACTCGCGCGCAAAACGCTCACAGTGGCGGGGCCGCTTTGGTCTTTCACCAAATTCCCCGGGCTGAAACTGCATATCATGACTTCTTATTTTACAATAAAAATTTCCTCGAATCCACCTCAAAAGAGTAAAAAGAAACGTTCAGAGAGAAAAAGACGGTTCAAGTTTCAGTGTTGTGTTTCGCGTTGTCGGAAAATGCGAAAGAAAAGACGAGAAGCAGCGGCCCCCGTCCGCCCAAAGGATTGTTGTTTTCTCTCATGTGCGGGCATTTCCCGTCTGCTAGAATCAGGGCGTAACTTCCGGAGGCGTCCGTAAGTCCTCCGGCGGCAAAGGAGGTTCGTGTTCATGAAAAAAATATCGGCGTCGAGCGTCGCCCTGCTGACGATGCTGTTCTTTTTGTCGGCCGCGCGTCCTCTGCCGGCAATGAGCGTCAATTTCTACGGCCTGTCGGTCGAGATCCCCGACGGCTGGTCCTTCAGACAGGGCGAACAGGTCCTGATCTATAATCAGAACGAAAGCGCGGCCGTCATCGTCGATCAGGCCGCCACCACCCAGAGCGGCACCGTCAAGAGCGTGGCCGAAAATCTGGCCGACGCGGTGGGCGTGAAAAAGAACGACATCCGCCGCGACAAAAAAGGCTCGCTGCGCCTGGATTTCGTCCAGAACGGCGAGCCGGTCAACGTCCGCGTGCTGGAAAGCCGCGGGCGCATCCTCATGGTCTACGTCTTCGGCAAAGACTCCGAAGCCAACGACATCGCCGCCTCCATCGGCGAAAAAAGCGCCGCCGGCCATTGACCGTGCGGCGACAAAAATACGCTGCGAAAGGGTCGCTTTGTCCCCTTTCCGCAGCGTATTTTTATCCGGCGCGCGAGCCGCCGCCCGAAGGCGGGCTGAACGTGACTCTTGGCCGTCTGTTTTGCCCCGCTTCGTTTATAATAAGGCCGTTTTCACGCCTCAAAATTTACGCTCTCAAGGAGAATCATCGATGACAGATCCTTTTCGGACAAAAGAATCCGCTTTCTGCGACTATGCGGAACAAATCATGGCGGCCCATCGCGCCCGCGGCATTGCCGTCGCCGTCGTCGATCGGCGCGGTACGGCCTATCAGAAATTTTTCGGTTCCCGCGACGCGGCGCGACGCCTGCCCGTCGACGAAAACACGATCTTCGGCCTGGCCTCGGTGACCAAGTCCTTCACCGCGCTGGCGCTGATGCAGATGGCGGAAAAAGGCCTCGTCGATCTGCAGGCGCCGGCGTCCGCCTACTGCCCGGAATTCAAAAACGCCGGGCAGGCCCCCGTGAGCGTGGCGCACTTCCTGAGCCACAGCGGCGGCTATTTCCCCATGCCGCGCGCGTTGCTGCCCGACCTTTTGAAAAAACTGGGCGTCGATCCGCGCTCGCAGGAAACGGCTTACGACGACCGCGTCGCGCAGGCGGCGATCGAGCTGGTGACGCAGGCCATGGACGATCCCGCGCCGCGGCTGGGGCGCCCCGGCGAATACATGAGCTACTGCAACGACGGCTACGGCATCCTCAGCGACATCGTGCGCCGCCGCGGCGGCGAAGGGTCGTACGCCCGCTACGTGGAGCGCCGCATCCTCGCGCCGCTCGGCATGAACCGGAGCACCTGCGGATTCCTGCGCCCCGCCGCCGACGCCGACACGTCGCTGCTGTACAGCGACGACCTCGGCGTGAGCGAGGGCAACCTCGACTTTTACCGCAGCGCCTTTGTACTCAACGGCGGCGGCGCGATGAAATCCACGCTGGGCGACATGAAAAAGTATCTGCGCATGTATCTCAACGGCGGCCGCGGCGAAGCGGGCGCGATCGTCGCGGAACGGAGCGTCCGCGACATGGTAAGCCCGCGCGTGGCGGCGAAGCATCATCAGTTCTACGGCTACGGACTGAGCGTCGGCTTCATGCGCGACCTCACGGTGTACCGCCACGGCGGCAGCCTGCCGGGAGTTTCCTCGCACATCGCCTGGTCGCCGGAACTCGAACGCGGCGCGGTCGTGCTGTGCAACACGCAGAACGTCCCCGTCTCGCTGATCGCCGACGCGCTGCTCCGCATCGCCGCCGGCTGGGAGCCGCAGCCGGAAGACCTCTGGACCGACTGCCCCTGGGAGCCGGAAGTCATTGAGGCCGCCTGCGGACGCTACCGCTCCGGCGAAGGCGCGGAGGTCGTCATCGAAAGGGACGGCAGCGGCATTTCCGTCCTCAACGACGGCAAACCGGCGAACGTTCGCATGGTGCGCGGCCGCATGGCGCTGCTGCGCAGCGGCTTCGCCGTATCCGAGCTGCGCCCTTGCTTCAGCGAAGACGGAACCGTCTGGGGCCTGCGCCTGAACGACCGCATCGTGCCGAAAGTCGGCTGATCTGCGGCAGAGTTTTTTGAACAGATTTTTAGCCCAAGTATTTTCTCATCCGATAATTTTCCACAGCAATAAAGGATCCCGTACAAAGCAAAGAAAGGAACTCCGCGACGGGAATGGCGTACCAGACGCCGTCTGTCCCCCAGAACTGCGGCAGGATGTAAAGCATCGGGATCAAGAAGACGGTTTGGCGAAGCACGCTGAGCAGCAGCGTCTTCTTCGGCTTTCCGATCGACTGAAAATACACCTGTCCGACCGCTTGGACGGTGGCGAGAGGAAACAGCAGCGTCAATTTTTCCAGACCGTCCGCGGCGTAAGACATGATCCGTCCGTCCCCGTTGGTGATGGCCGACATCACTTCCACTGACTGGAGATGAAAGAGCAGCCAGCCGCCTATACCGATGAGAAAGGCGAGGAGCAGAGATTTGTAAAGAGCTTCTCTTGCCCTCGCGTAAAATTTCGCTCCATAGTTGTAGCCGATAATCGGCTGACTGCCCTGTCCGATCCCGAAAACCGGCATCAGAACGGCGGAATACGTGATGTTGATAGCGCCGTAAGCGCCGACCGCGAAATAGTTTTCATAGCGCAGCAGCTGATTGTTCGCCGCCGCGGCGATCAGCGAAGAAACGACCTGGGTGAAAAACGTGGAGAGCCCAGCTATGTAGATATCCAGCGCGTCGCGGTATCGTAACTTTAAATTTTTCAGACGGACGCCGTATGCCGTCGTCTTTTTCAGCAAGAGCCGCAGCAGGCACAACAACAGGATGAACTGCGAAATCACCGTGGCCAGCGCCGCGCCGCCGATCCCCATGTCGAAAGGAAAGAGAAAGACGAAATCGAGGAGAACGTTGAGCAGCGCGCTGACAGCTGTGAACAGCATCGCCTCCGTCGGATAGCCGATCACCCTGTTTATGTGGTACAGCCCCGTGCCCGTTATCATGAACGGCAACCCACACGCGATCACGATCAGATACTCTCTGCCGTAAGGGATGGTGCTGCCGCTGGCGCCGAAAAAATACAGCACGTCGTCAAGAAATGCGGATACGCCCAAGAAGACGACGGCCGAGGTCGTCGCCAGAGTGACCAGCGCGCCGCCGATCAGCTCTTCGACCCGCTGCGGCCGTTTTTCTCCCATTTTGATCGCAATCAAGGAAGCCGCGCCAATGCCGATCCAGGTTCCGAAAGCCTGCAGCACCAAAAAGACCGCGCTGGCGACGCTCATACTCGAGAAAGCTTCCGCGCCAACGGCATAGCCGATGAAGATCCTATCCGCCAAGTTGTAGACGGCATTGACAAGCATACCTACCGTCGCCGGCACGGAATGATAAAATATCAGCTTGACGATATTGTCTCTGCCCAGATCCATTTTTTCCTCCCGCAAAGTTCTCCATGATGCGAACGCCGTTTTATACTCGGACGACACGAAGATTCTCGGATGCTCTTGTCTTGCCGCATATATTGCTGCCGTTCATGTCTTTCTACAGAATATTCTACATGAAAAATCCCGCTGATCAAAATGACCAGCGGGATTTTTTCGCAGCTCGCCCCCGTCGGCGAAACAGCCGAATTTTGCTTCGCGTACGGTTCCGGAGATAGCGGTTATTCGTAAAAAACGCTGTTCAGCGGGTTCAGCGTGCCGTGATAGAATCCGTCTGCGCCTTTGAGATCCTTGTTGGTCCCGTAGAGCGTGTCGGCGATCGCCAGACAGCACCAGGGATTCAGTTCGTCGATGCGTTCGCAGAGACGCGCGTAAATTTTAGCGCGCTCCGGCCCGTCCTCGGTCACGGCTCCCTGTTCGAGAAGTTCGTCCACTTCTTTGTCCTTCAAGCAGACTCGGTTCGTCGAACCGGCAAAACGCGAGTGCATGGCGGTCTTGATGTAGGCATCGGGGTCGGGGTTGACGCTGGAACCCCAGCCGATCATGAAGACGGGAAGATTGCCGTTCTTGAGCTGTTCGAGGAAGCTGCCCCACTCGAGCACGTTAATCTGCACGGTCACGCCGATGTCGGCGAGCATGGACTGAATGATTTCCGCGTAGTTGCGGCGCTGCTTGCTTTCGTTCGTGTAAAGGGTAAACGAAAGATTGGGCACGCCCGCTTCTTCGAGGAGTTTTCGCGCCTTGTCCGGATCGTATTCCGGAGCGGCCAGTTCGGGGAAATAGTTGTGGATCGGCAGCAGCACGCTGGTCGGCACGACGCCGAGCCCGTGGTAAACGACGTTCAGAGCGGCTTCGCGGTCGATGGCGAGGGTGATAGCCTTGCGGATCTTGGGGTTATCGAATGGCGGGATCTGAGTGTTGAAGCCCATGTAGGTGAGCGCCAGCCCGGGATTATGATACACTCTGACTTTTTCTTCGTTTTCAAGGCGTCTGAAGTCGCTGTTGGGGATGTCGTAGATGAGATCGACGTTTCCTGTCTCAAGCTCGATAACTCGGCTGGCGGGTTCGGGGATGGTGCGCATGATCAGGCTTTTGAAGCGCGGCTTGAGACCCCAGTAATCGTCGAATCGCTCAAAAGAGACGTGATCCCCCTTGAGCATTTCCGAAAATTTGAAAGGCCCCGTGCCGACAGGATGCCGGCCGTAATTGTCGCCTTCGGCTTCGACGGCGTTTTTGTTCATGATGTAGCTGGAAGAGTGGTTCAGGTAAGAGAGAAAGGCCGCCATGGGGGACGTCGCTTTGACTTGGAAGGTGTAGCGGTCGATGATTTTGAATCCGGCGGGGTCGATGTTTGCGCCGTAAGCTTTGACGGCCGCCGCTTTGGGCGTCGTCATGCGGCGCAGCGTGAAAACGGCGTCTTCCGCGGTCAGCTCGTCGCCGTTGTGGAACGTGACGCCTTTGCGCAGAGTGATCTCGTAGGTGAGAGGATCCAGCTTTTTCCAGCTCTCGGCGAGGCAGCCGATCAGTTTTTTGTCGCGAGAGAAGTCGAAGAGCGGCTCGTACATCTGGATCATATAAGTGCTGGAGACCGTGTCGCTGGTCATCTGCGGATCGAAAGACTTCGCGTCGGCAGGCATACCGACGGCCAGCCGGTCTTTTCCCGCCGCCCGGGTGCAGCCGACGAGCAGGAAGCAGAGAAAAAGCGCGCAGAAAATCGTTTTGGAATGTTTTCCGTTCATGAGTTTTTCCTCCCGATAAAAAATTTCTTGGCGATAGACCGCCGATTCTTTCCAGATATGAAAGCAGGTGTCGAAAACGATTTCGGCGCCTGCTTTTTGTTATCGGTGAACCTTATTCGTAATAAACGCGGTCCAGGCGGTTGATCGAGCCGCGGTAGAAATTCTCCACGCCCTTCAGGTTCTTGTTCGCGCCGTAAAGCGTGTCGGCGATCGCCAGGTAGCACCAGGGGTTCAGCTCGTTGACGCGGTCGCAGAACTTTCTGTAGATCTCCGCGCGCTCGGGGCCGTCGGGGGTGACGGTGCCCTTGTCAAGCAGCTCGTCGACCAGATCGTCCTTCAGCCAGACGCGGTTGGAGGGGCCGGCGAACTTGGAGTGCATGGCGGCCTTGATGTAGGCGTCGGGATCGGGGTTGATGTTGTCGGCGGCCCAGCCGATCATGAAGACGGGCAGCTTGCCGCCCTTGAGCTGTTCGAGGAACGTGCCCCACTCGAGAACCTGGATTTTGACGGTGATGCCCAGGTCGCCCAGCATGGCCTGGATGACTTCGGCGTAATCCTTGCGCTGCTTGTTCTCGTTGGTGTAGATGGTGAACTCGAGGTTCTTGATGCCGGCCTCTTCGAGCATTTTTTCGGCCTTGTCGGGATCGTACTCCACCGGTACGGGATCGGGGAAGTAACTGTTCACGGGGATCAGCGGGCTGGTGGGCACGCGCCCCAGTCCCTTGTAAACGACGTCGAGCGCGCCCTCGCGGTCGATGGCGATGGTGATGGCCTTGCGGACTTTGGGATTGTCGAACGGAGGCGTCTGCGTGTTGAATCCCATGTAGGTGATGGAAAGGCCGGGTTTGTTGTACACGGCGACCTTGCCCTCGTCCTGCAGGCGTTTGAAGTCGTTGTTGGGGATGCCGTAAGCGATGTCGATGTTGCCGGTCTCGAGCTCGATGACGCGGCTGGTGGCCTCGGGGATCGTGCGCATCAGCAGCTTCCCGTAGCGGGCCTTGTCTCCCCAGTAGTCCTCGAAACGCTCGTAGGACACGTGGTCGCCCTTGAGCTTTTCCACGAACTTGAAGGGGCCGGTGCCGATCGGGTGTTTGGCGTAATCTTCGCCGGCGGCTTCGACGGCGGCCTTGCAGAGAATGTAGGCCGACGAATGGGTCAGGTACGAGAGGAAACCGGCCATCGGCGAAGTCGCTTTCACCTGGAAGGTATAGCGGTCGATGACTTTCAGGCCTGAGGCGTCGATGTTCGCGCCGTAGGACTTGACCGCCGCCGCCGCGGGTGTGGTCATGCGGTTCAGCGTGAACACGGCGTCGTCGGCGGTCACTTCGGCGCCGTTATGAAACTTGACGCCTTTGCGCAGCGTGATCTCGTAGGTCAGATCGTCGAGCTTCTTCCAGTTTTCGGCCAGGCAGGGGACCAGTTCCTTGTCCTTGTTGATCTCGATCAGCGGCTCGTACATCTGGATCATGTAGGTGCTCGACGTGGTGTCGTTGGTCATCTGCGGATCCAGCGACTTGGCGTCCGCCGCCATGCCCACCGTGATGGTGTCCTCGGGAACGGCCGCGGCCGCGCCGCAGAACATCAGACCCAACGCAAGAACAGCGCACAAAACGGAATACCTCTTCAAATTCATGAACACACTTCCTTTCACAATGATAAAGTCCATGGAAACCGCCCCGCCGGCCCATGCCGGCGAGGGAAAAACCTGTGGGAAAAACTCTCTCGCTATACGGTAGCGCCCGTCCTCGCGCCGATGAACGCGAGCGCCTCGGCGTAAATCTTTTCGTCGGGACAGTACACCCGCATCAGCGTGCCGCGTTTCCCTTTGAGGACGATCACGCGCAGGCTGTCAATCCGCTGCGCCTTCGTCACGTCCTTCCATAAAGCCCGGCGTTCCACGCTGCGGATGGGATCTCGTACCGGCTCGATAGGATAGGCCGTGAAGCGCAGCGCCCGCCATTCCAAAGCGCGCGGATTGCAGCGCATGTTTTCGCACAGGACGGCGTCGCGGCCGCAGCGGTACAGCGCCGCGTAGCGGTTGCGCGTGATGACGAAGCAGACCACGCCGTAAAAGCCGATGAAGATCAACGAGAGGAACGAAGCGACGGCGGCGGCGCCTTTGTAATGCGAAACGTCCACGTATCCGCCGAGGACGAACTGCGTCGCCACCAGCGCGCCCCATGAGACGACCCAGGCGATCGCCAGCAACGTGAAAAAATCGAGCAGGATCAGCGGATTCGTTCCCAGCGGCACGCCGGCGAACCAGCGCAGCGTCGCGTCGTCAGAGTCCTGCGGACGCGGCGGCAGGGGCGCGAGGTCAGGCATGAAGCCGCAAGTCCCGCGCGAAGTGGCAGGCCACGAAGTGGGACGGCTCGATCTCGCGCAGCTCGGGCGTCTGCGCCATGCAGACGTCCTGACGGTAAGCGCAGCGGCCGGCGAAGCGGCACCCCTGCGGCGGATTGACGGGGCTGGGCACGTCGCCTTCGAGAAGGATGCGTTTTTTCTTGCGGTTCAGCCGCGCCACGGGAATGGCCGAAAGCAGCGCCTGCGTGTAGGGATGCACGGGATCCTGGAAGAGACGGAGATTGTCGGCCTTCTCCACGATCTGGCCGAGGTACATGACGGCGATCTCGTCGGAGACGTAGCGCACGACGCTGAGGTTGTGGGAGATGAACAGGTAGGTGTAGCCGCGCTCCTTTTTCAGTTCGCCGAGCAGGTTGAGGATCTGGGCCTGGATGCACACGTCCAGCGCCGAGACGGGCTCGTCCAGCACGATGAATTCGGGATCCAGCGCCAAGGCGCGGGCGATGCCGATCCTCTGGCGGCGTCCGCCGTCCAGCTCGTGCGGGAAGGAGTTCGTCAGCCGTTCCGCCAGGCCGACCGTGTCCATCAGCTGCTTGACTTTGTGATCCAGTTCGGAGCGGTGGGAATAGGCCCTGTTGATCACCATCGGCTCGGCGATCAACTGCGAGACGGTCATGCGCGGATTCAGCGACGAAAACGGATCCTGAAAGACGATCTGAGCGTGCTTGCGGAACTGGGCGCGCTCGGAAGGACCGTACTTGAGCGAGTCTTTGCCGTTGAAAAAGATTTCGCCGTCCGTCGCGCCGATAAGGCCGATCACCACGCGCCCGAGCGTCGATTTGCCGCAGCCCGACTCGCCGACCAGTCCCAGCGTTTTGCCGCGGGGGATCGAGACGGTCACGTCGTCCACGGCGTGAAGCTGGCCGCCTGCGACTTGGAAGTATTTTTTCAGGCGCCTGATCTCGACGATGGGGTCTGTCTTTTCGATTGTGCCGGTCATGCGCGCGAACCTCCCTCGTATTGATGCGGGAAATAACAGTCGATGAAGTGGCCGGGCTCGATCTCCCTCATGCCGCAGGGCTTTTCAAGACATTCCGCCTGCGCGTAGGGGCAGCGGGGCGAGAAACTGCAGCCGCGCGGCAGATTGGTGGGATCGGGCGGCAGCCCCTGGATGACGGCGAGCTTTTCGCCGATCGGGCTTTCGAGGTCGGGAACCGCGTCGAACAACCCCTGCGTGTAAGGATGCAGCGGATTGCCGTACAGATGCTGGATGTCCGCGTACTCCACAAGACGTCCCGCGTACATGATGGCGACGCTGTCGCACGTTTCCGCGACGATGCCGAGGTCGTGAGTGATCAGCAGCATCGAAGTCTTGACCTGCTTCTGCAGCTCTTTGATCAGCTCCAGCACCTGCGCCTGGATCGTCACGTCGAGCGCCGTCGTCGGCTCGTCGGCGATCAGCAGACTGGGCTTGCAGGCCAAGGCGATGGCGATGCCGACGCGCTGGCGCATGCCGCCGGAAAACTGATGCGGATAGTCCTTCGCCCGTTCGGGACGGATGCCGACAAGGCGCATCATCTCCAGCGCGCGCTCGCGGATCTCGCTGCCTTTCAGGTCGGAGTGGAGCGAGATCATCTCCATGATCTGCTCTTCCACCGTCATGATCGGGTTCAGAGACGTCATCGGATCCTGGAAGATCATGGCGATCTCGCGGCCGCGCATGTTGCGCAGTTCCGCTTCCGTCATCTCGCGCACGTTCTGCCCCTTGAACCAGATCTCGCCGCTGGTGATCTCGCCGGGAGGCGACTGGATCAGCTGCAGGATCGCCAGCGCGGTCGTCGTCTTGCCGGCGCCCGTCTCGCCGACGAACCCCAGCGCCTTGCCCTCTTCCAGCTGCATGTTGAGATGGTTGACGGCGTGGACGACGCCGGAGTCGGTGTCGAACTGAACGGTCAGATCGCGGATATCGAGAAGTTTTTTCTGAAAGTCTGCCATGTTTTACGCTCCGTTTATCGTTTCTGCTTGGGATCCAGCGCGTCGCGGAGCCCGTCGCCGATGAAGTTCAGGGCGATGATCGTGACGACGATGGCGATGCCGGGGAACATGCTGAGATACGGGCTGCTGCGCAGGTAGTCGCGGGCGCTCGACAGCATGCCGCCCCATTCGGGGTAGGGAGGCTGGATGCCGAGGCCGATGAAGCTCAGCGACGCCGAGGACAGGATCGCGCTGGCGACGCTCAGCGTCGCCTGGACGATCAGCGGCGCGCAGCAGTTCGGCAGGATATGCAGCACGATGATGCGGAAATCGCTGGCGCCCATGGCCCGCGCCGCTTCGACGAACTCCATCTCCTTGACCGAGAGCACCGAGGCGCGCAGCAAGCGCGCGAACCGGGGCACCGAGGAAATGCCGACGGCGATCATCAGGTTGAACAGACCCGGCCCGAGCGCCGCAGCGATCGCGATGGCCAGCAGCGTCGAAGGCACGGCCAGCTGCACGTCCATCAGGCGCATGATCAGATTGTCGAGCTTGCCGCCGTAAAAACCGGCGATCGCCCCCAGCGATCCGCCCACGAGCAGCGAGATGGAGACGGCGACCAGCCCTACCTGCAGCGAGACGCGGGCGCCGTAGATCAGGCGGCTCAAAACGTCGCGCCCGAACTCGTCGGTACCGAGCAGATACTTCGCGTTCGGCGCCTGCAGCGTTTCGCGCAGATGCTGGCGCGAATATTTGAACGGCGCGATGTAATCCGCAAAAACGGCCACGAAGATCAGCGTCAGCACGATCGCCAGCCCGATCATGGCCAGATGGTTTCTTCTGAGACGCACCAGCGTCAGGCGCAGCATGCTGTTTTTCTTGAGAAGCATCGAAAAAGCCCTCCTAGCGGTACTTTGCCTTGATGCGCGGATCGACCCAGGCGTACAGCAGATCCACGGCCAGATTGATGAAGCAGAAAACCAGCGCGATGTACAGCACGCCGCCCTGAACCACGGGGAAGTCGCGCATCTTGATGGACTCCACCATCAGACGGCCGACGCCGGGAATGGAGAACACTGTCTCCGTCAGGATCGCGCCGCTCAGAAGGCCGCCGAACTGCATGCCGACGATGGTCAAAATCGGGATCAGCGCGTTCGGCAAGGCGTGACGCCAAATGATGACCGATTCGCGCTGCCCCTTGGCACGCGCCGTGCGCACGTAGTCGGACTTGATGACTTCCAGCATGCTGGAACGGGTCATGCGCGTGATCACGGCCAGCGTGCCGCCGGACAGCGTGAAAACCGGCATCGCCATTTCGGCGAAGGTGGTGAAGCCCGAGGGCGGCAGCCAGTTCAGCTTTACGGAAAAGAGCAAAATCAGCAGGACGCCCAGCCAGAAGTTCGGCATGGCGACGCCGATCAGCGCCAAGACCATCGACACCGAATCGAAGATCGAATACTGCCGGATCGCGCAGATGATGCCGAAAGGCAGTCCCAGCGCTACGCCGAGCACGACCGCCCAGAAGGCGAGCTTCAGCGTGGTGGGGAAACGAGTGAGGATCTCCTCGCTCACCGACGACTTCGTAACGTAGGAATCGCCGATGTCGCCGTGGAGCAGCGCCTTGTAGCAGTAGCGCCCGAACTGCACGAAAAACGGGTCGTCAAGCCCGTAATTCTTGCGGAACTGCTCGACCGCCTCCTGCGGCGCGTCCTCTCCCAGAGCCATGCGCGCCGGATCGCCGGGCGTGATGTAGAGCAGCGTAAAGACCAGCAGCGCCACGCCCGCGAGAACGGGGACAAGCAAAATAAGCCTTCGTATCGTGTACTTGAGCATACGGTTCTCCCTTCCCTTTGCCAAAAAAAATTATTTCCGCACAAACGCCGCCGTTTGTGTTTTCCCCGTCAAATAAAACGGCCGCTCCCGTTTTCGAAAAACGAGCGAAAGCGGAGCGCCGTCTGGAGTTCATGAAAGGCAAGCGATGTTATCGAAATTAGATTCTTAACGTAAAATTTTACTTTGTCATGTTTGTGTACAGTATATCATAAAGCTATAAAAAATGCATTACGGTCCCATAGGCGTCTTGACAGCACATAAAAGCCTTAGTAATCTAATAAAACAGTTTGCTGGCCGATGGCTGAGACGTCCTGAAATCAGCAAGCGAGAAGAGTATGTTATATACAAATATACAGCGTCAGCGCGACGAAAAGTGGAAAATTTTATCTTGTGGATCAGGAGTTGAAGAATGTGGCGCGAAATTATTTCATCCATAACGCGAAAATTTGCGACGGGACCGGAGCGGCGTGGTTCCGGGGCAGTCTAAGAACGGAAGACGGAAAGATCGCCGCCGTCGGCCGCGGCGTCAAAGCCGGCCGGAACGACGAAACGGTCGAAGCCTCGGGGCTCATGCTCGCTCCCGGCTTCATCGACATCCACAGCCACGCCGATTTCGGCATGACCTACAATCCCGAGGCCGCCAACATTATGCTGCAGGGCGTCACTACGGTGATCATGGGGCAGTGCGGCATCAGCCCCGCGCCGATCTGCCCCGAGCGCAAGGCTGAACTCGACGAGTACGCCGGCGTGACCAAAAGCGGTCGTCGCGTCGACTGGGACTGGAACAGTTTCGGCGAATGGCTGGCGCGCCTCGACCGTCAGCCGCTCGGCGTCAACGCCGGTTCGTTTGTCGGTCAGGGGACGGTGCGCCTCTGCGTGATGGGCTTCGACAGCCGCGACCCTTCGCGCGAGGAACTGGAACGGATGCGGGCGCTCGTCGGACAGAGCATGGAAGAGGGCGCGTTCGGCTTGAGCAGCGGCCTGGCGTACCCTCCCGGAATTTACTCTTCCGACGAAGAGCTCGAGTTCGTCGCCGGCGGACTGACGAAGCGCCGCGGCCTGTATCTGTCGCACATGAGGAATCAGGCCGACAAGTCGCCGGAGTGCGTGCGCGCGACGATTAACGTGGCGCGCGTCAACCGTATCCCGGCTCAGGTCGTGCATCTCAAGGCGCGCGAGAGCGACCGTCCCGGCATGGCCGAACATCTTTTTTCCATCATCCGCGCCGCCCGCGCCGAGGGGCTGGACGTCACCGTGGACCAGTACCCTTACACGGCGGCCAGTTCCAATCTGCGCTCGCTGATGCCCAAATGGGTGCATTCGGGCGGCGTCGCCGGCATCGTGAAGCTTCTTTCGGATCCCGAGGCGCGGCGGGCGCTGCACGACGAAATGGCGGACTCGGAACGCTGGCGCAAGACGATGGAGCACGGCGGCGGCGCGAAGGGGATCGTGCTCGGCGAGCTTCCGCTCACGCCCGAATACCGCGGCATGAACCTCGAAGACGCTGCCCGGAAGATGGGGACCGATCCGCTCGACGCGCTGCTCGAAGTGATCCTCCGCAATCAGGGCGCCGATCACGGCGTTTACTTCACGATGACGGAACAGGACGTCCGCAACGTCATCGCCGATCCGCTGGTGATGATCGGCTCGGACGGCGCGGTCGCCGCGCCGGAAGAGTTCGTGCATCCGCGATACAGCGGCACGTTCCCGCGCGTTCTCGGACGTTACGCGCGCGAGCTGAAGCTCTTCTCCATGGAAGAGGCCGTGCGCAAGATGACGTCGCTGCCCGCGGCGCGCCTCGGCCTGAGCGGCAAGGGGATCCTTCGTCCCGGCATGGACGCGGACCTGGTGCTCTTCGATCCGGAGACGGTCGCCGACCGCGGCACGTACGAACGCCCCATGACGCCGCCTGTCGGCATCGAAGCCGTATGGGTCGACGGCCGCCTCGGCGCCTGCCGCGGCAAAACGACCGGCGAGCGCGCGGGGCGGGTTCTGCGTTACTGGACGCCCGACGACGAATGAAACTTTTTTCGAAAAAAACGAATCGCCGCGGACGGATTCCCTATAGGGATTCTCGCTCGCGGCGATTCATGAATAAATTCTCTTGATCTCTTATGAAACGGCACGTTCCGACGCGGCGGCCGGCTCGGCGTAAAACGTTCCGCGTCCCGTCACGCCGGAACGAATCAGGCGCCGATCTTGTGACCGTCTTTGAAGGCGGCGCCGGCGCGCTCGCCGATGACGCGGTACGCGAAAGCGGCGGGATCGTAGCAGAGGAACTCGCCCTTGCCCAGATCGACGTGCCCTTTTTCGTCGAGGATCGACTTGTCGGCGCTCATGTTGACCACCTCGCCGACCACGCGGGTGCCGCCGAACTCCTCGCTGACGCTGACGAGCCGGCACTCCAGCGTCAACGGAAAGTCGGTGATGACGGGCGCGTCCACGTGAGCGCTTTTTTCCACATGCGCTCCCGTTTGGGCGATCTTGTCTTCCTTACGGCGGGAGACGAGGCCGAAATAATCGGCCATGACGAGGTTTTTGCGGTCGGCGAAACTGACCGTGAAAGCTTTTCTCCGTTTGATGTTGTCGGTGGTCAGATGTGAGTTGTCCAACTCGACGTGGACCATGTCGTTGTCAACCTGTCCGCCCCAGGCGGCGTTCATGGCGTCGGGGCGCCCGTCGTCGCCGTAGGTCGCGATGATAAGCACGGGCAGCGGCGTGACGATCGTTTGCTTGCCGAAATCCTTGCGCATAAAAATCATCCCTTTCATGATATGACACCTTTCCGAATCCATTATAGGGGAAGCTGTCAAGCTGAAGCGGGCTCGAAGTTTTGCCCCGCGCGCCTTTTGACAGCGCCGCCGATATGGAGTATGGCAGGCGGAAGCGGTAAAGCGGCGGCGCTGCTTTCCGTACGAAAGCCTTTTTGTGAAGGAACTTTGCGGCGAGCCTTTTTTATTTTTGCGCCCATGCATTATAATGTGAACATGAGCATCCATCGATTGGACGGTGAGAACATGACCATTCTGGACAGCATCTTGAAATCCATAGGGCTGATGCGGATCAGAAATCTCCCGCCGCCTCCCGCGCCGCTGCCGCCTCAGCCGCTTTCCGAAGCCGAAGAGGAGATCCCCCTCAGCGATGAAGAGCGCGAGGAAGTGGAGCAGTGGGCGGGCTGGGCCGCGCAGATGGGCGACATCGTCCCGCAGCGGCTGGAAGTGGTCGAATTCGATTACGAGCCGTCCGTTCCCGCCGCGGACAAAGCGACGGGAGCGGAAGAGCCTGCGGCGGCGGAAGACGTTCCTCCCCGAGCGGAACCGGTTGCGGACGAAAAAAACGCGGCGGACGGCGAGCCCCGAAGCGCCGCCCGCGCCGCGCAGAAGCGCGTGGCGGTCTCCATGCTCAAGGGCGGCGTCGGCAAGACCACGATCACCTGTTTCATCGCCACGGCGATCCAGAAAATTTGGGACGAAGAAAAACGCGACGGGCGCCTGCTGGTCGTCGACACCGATCCGCAGGGCTCGGCGACCGATTTCTTCCTGCGCGCCGAGGACGTTCCCGCCGACCTCAGCCTGCGCGCCCTGCTGGATCCCCAGCCCTATGCCGGCAATCCCGAGCTGCTGATCCGCTCCACCCGCTATGCCAGCGTCGACATCCTGCCGGCCCACCCTTCCGCGGCCGACGTCCTGCCGGCGGCGGAGGGCGCGCTGGAAGACCGACTGGCGCACTTTCTCGACCGCGCCGCGCGGGAATATCAGCTGGTGCTGATCGACACGCCGCCTTCGGCGACGCTGGCGTTGAAGAACGCGCTGCTGGCCGCCAGCGACGTGCTGCTGCCGATCGACCCGAGCCGCCAGTGTCTCAAAACCCTGCCGCATTTTTCCGCGACGCTGGCGGAGTACAAACACCGCAACCCCGGCCTGCGCATCTGCGGCGTCATCTTCTCTCGCTGCGACCGACGCCAGCGCCTCGACCGCGAAATCCTCGCGGCGGTGACCGAGCAGCTGGCCAAAAGCGGCATCCCGCTGTACGAAGTGCCGCGCCGCGCGGCCGTAGCCGACTGCTATAACCGCTTCCTCGGCGTCGAGGGGCTCGAGGCGAAAGAAAAGGAAGCGCTGGCGGTCTTCGGCGAACTGGCCCGGCAGACGCTTTCGCTGCGGGACTGACAACGGAAAGGCGGTGCCGTGATATGGAAAAAGATTCCTTCAAACTGGACAAAAACGTCGCGGAAGCGCTGCAGAGCTTCGCGGCCTTCAATCAGCGACCGGAAACGCCCCCCGCGGCGGCTGAGAGCCCATCGCTCGAAGAAGAACCCTCGCCCGTCGCCGCGGAACCGGCCGAATCCGTTCCAGCCGCCGCAGCGCCGACGGTCGAGGCGCTTTCGGGACAGGATGCCGTGTGGGACTGGTACCAGGCCATGAAACCCGGCGTGATGAACAAATTCGACTGGCTCGTCATGCTGAGCTGCCAGGCCGCCCGCAGCGGCGGCGTCATCGTCATCGACGAGCTGGCCGGAAAAATGAGAGTGCGCGCCGACAAGCTGGCGCGGGCGCTGAACGAGCTGGCGCTGGCCGGGTGGATCACCGTGCTCCATACCGAGCGTGGCGGCCGCGGCCGCACCATCAGCAAGACAATTCGCGTGAACAGAACGCCCGCAAAGTAAACGCGCTGCGGCGAAACTGAGGGATTGACATCCTCCTGTATTGTGGATCAAAGTGATTGAACGGCTCTAACAGGCGCCCGTCTGGCGCGTAAAAAATTCCGCGGCTTTTCTCACACGCCGCGGAATTTTTGTATACTGGATTTTCGGTGCGCGTTTCTCGATAACGAGAACGGCGGCTTTTGACAACGTCGTGTCGGATGAATTTGGGCGAGCGGGCGGCGTTGATTCAATTTCGGCGGCAAAATTCCCTTGACAAATAAGCGCCCTTGTCGTAATATTCTTTTCAAATAGATTGTATACAAACAAGCGTGAGAGCATCGCCTCGCAATTCTGATGGGCGTTTTTCGTTTTGTGCTCTTGAAAAAACGCGGCAGACGGCGAGCGATGAATGACGGGCGGGCAAAAAACTTTTGCCCCCTGTTCGCGTCGGTCGCTTTTTTGTATACGGGTTTTTATGACAGGGAGGCGTCGTCATGTTGGATTTGAACGAACTGTGCGGCATGAGGGGCAAAAACGCCGTCATCACGGGAGCTGCGTCGGGGCTGGGGGCGGGGATCGCCCGCTTCTTCGCCGACGCCGGCGTGAAGGTGATGCTGCTGGACATCAACGAGAAGGGCGGCGAGGAAGTGGCCGCGAAAATCAGGGCCAGCGGCGGCGACGCGGCGTTCATGCGCTGCAACGTCACCAGTCAGGCCGACTGCGCCGCGGCGGCCGAAGCGGCGTTCCAGCGCTGGGGCAGCATCGACAGTCTCGTCAACTGCGCGGGAGCGACCCGCCGCCGCACGGTGGAAGATCTCGAAGAAAAAGACTGGGATCTGGTGCTGAACGTGACGCTGAAAAGCGTTTACCTGATGTGCCACAATGTGGTGCCCTACATGAAGAAGCAGGGGCACGGCAAGATCGTCAACATCGGTTCCGGTTGGGCTTTGAAGGGCGGCGATCAGGCCGTGGCGTACTGCGCATCCAAGGGCGGCGTATGGAACATGACCCGCGCTCTGGCGATCGACTGTGGCCCTCATAATATCAACGTCAACTGCGTTTGCCCCGGCGACAGCGACACGCCGATGCTCAAGAGCGAATGCGAGCAGCTGGGCGGCACGTACGACTCGGCGTTCAAGGCTTCGTGCGCGGCGCGCCCGATCGCCCGGCTCGGCACGCCGGAGGACGTGGCGATGTGCGTGTTCTTCCTGTGCAGCGGCATGTCGCCGTGGGTCACGGGTTCGGCGCTGGTCGTCGACGGCGGCGGCATCGCCTAGCGCGCGGCGCGTGATTTTTCGAGGAGGTCTTACGATGTCGAAACGGAATTATCCCTACATTCCCAACTCCGATCCGGCCGTTCAGGCCGAGATGCTCAAGTTCATCGGGGCGGAATCCATCGACGAGCTGATCGGGCAGAACATTCCCCGGGAGCTGCTCATGAAGGAACCGCTCAAGCTTCCGCAGCCCTACGCGGCGGAATGCGATCTTGTCCGCCACGTGTCGGGCATCCTCGCCAAGGACAAGACGGCCAACGAGATGACCAGCTTCCTCGGCGCGGGCTGCTACAACCGCTACGTTCCCGCGCTGGTGGACGAGGTGATCAACCGCTCCGAGTTCCTTTCGGCCTACGCCGGCGAGCCGTACGAGGATCACGGACGCTTCCAGGCCTGTTTCGAGTACGAGAGCATGATGGCCGAGCTGTTGGACTGCGACGTGGTCAACGTGCCCAATTACGACGGTTCGCAGGCCGCGGGCACGGCGCTGCGCATGGCGACGCGCGTGACGAAGCGCGACGAGGTGCTGATCCCCTCGACGCTGAATCCCGACGTGGCGCGCGCCGTGAAGACGTATCTGCATCCCGACGTGAAGGCGACCTCCGTCGCCTACGACCGCACGACCGGCCGTCTCGATCTGAACGATCTCGAGGCGAAACTGAGTGATAAAACCGCGGCGGTAATGGTGATGAATCCCAACTTCTTCGGCGTCGTCGAGGAAGAGGCGTCTCGGATCGCCGATCTGGCGCACGCGGCCGGGGCGTTGTCCGTCGTTTACGCCGAACCTTCGACGCTGGGCGTGATGAAGCCGCCCTTCCAGTACGGCGCCGACCTTGCCTGCGGCGACATCCAGGCGCTGGGCATCCACATGAACTACGGCGGCGGCGTGGGCGGCTACATGGCCGCCAAGGACCGGCCTGAGATCGTGCGCGAGTATCCTTCGCGCCTGTTCGGCCTGGCTCCGACGACTCACGGCGAATGGGGCTTCGGCGACGTGATGTGGGAGCGCACCTCGTTCGCCGTCCGCGACCGCGCCAAGGAATTCGTCGGCACGCACGCGGCGCTGTGGAGCATCGGCGCGGCGGTGTACCTCGCCAGCCTTGGGCCGAAGGGCATGCAGGAACTGGGCAAGACCATTTTGCAGCGCAGCCTGCTGCTGCGCAAACGTTTGGCTTCCGTAAAAGGGCTGACGGTCTGCCCGCTGAGCGGCGCGACGTTCCAGGAGTTCGTCGTGCGCTTCGAGAACAAAACGGTCGCCGAGGTCAACGCGGCGCTTTTGAAAAAGAATATTCTCGGCGGCTTCGATTTGAGCCGCGACTTCCCCGAGCTGGGACAGTGCGCGCTGCTGTGCGTCACCGAGCGCACCGGCGAAGACGACGTGGACGCGCTGGTCGAGGCGCTCTCCGAAATTCTCGCCTGAAGGACGGAAAGGAAGGATCGTTATGGATAAAATCGCGGATAAAAGAGACACCCGACTTGACCGTTTCCATCAGGCGAGCTGGAACGAGCCGATCATTTACGAACTGAGCGTCAAGGGCGAGCGCGGCGTGCTGGTCCCAGAAGTTTCGCCGGCCGTCGCGGCCGAAGTGGGCGACGGCGTTTCCAGCCTGCCCGAAAATATGAGGCGCGAAAACGCGCCCGACCTGCCGGAGATCGGCCAGCCGCAGCTGGCCCGCCATTACAACCATCTGGCCCAGGAAAACCTCGGCGTGGACAGCAACATCGACATCGGCCAGGGCACCTGCACGATGAAGTACAGTCCCAAGGTGGACGACCGCCTCGCCGGCTGTCCCAAGGTGGCCGACATGCACCCTCTGCAGCCCGACGGCACGGCGCAGGGCATTCTCGAAATCATCTGGCGTCTGGGCGAGCTGTTCAGGGAAATTTCCGGCCTCGACTGCTTCAGCATCCAGCCCGGCGGCGGCGCCCACGGCATCCTCGCCATGGCGTCGGTGGTGCGCGCCTATTGGGAAGCGAGGGGCGAAAGCGACCGCGACACCGTCGTCACCACGTTCTTCTCGCACCCTGCCGACGCGGCCTGCCCGATCGTCAAGGGGTACAAGGCCGTCGTGCTGCCGCCCGACGCCGAGGGCCTGCCCGACATCGAAGCCTTCAAGGCGACGCTGAAAAACAACAAAGTCGCCGCCATCTTCATGACCAACCCTGAGGATACGGGCATCTTCAACCGCCGCATCCGCGAGTTCACGCGGCTGGCCCACGAAGCGGGCGCGATCTGCTGCTACGACCAGGCCAACGCCAACGGCCTGCTCGGCATCACGCGCACCGTCGAGGCCGACTTCGACATGTCGTTCTTCAACCTGCACAAGACCTTCTCGTCGCCGCACGGCTGCGGCGGCCCAGCCGTCGGCATGGTGACCTGCCGCAAAGAGCTGCGCGATTATTTGCCCGCGCCGCTGGTCGAACGCAACGAGGAGAAAGGCTATTTTCTCGATTTCGACCTGCCCCGCAGCTGCGGCAAGGTCAAGTCCTTCTGGGGCGTCGCGCCCGTGGCGGTGCGCGCCTACGCTTGGATCATGAGTCTGGGGGCGGAAGGGCTGCGCGAGGTGAGCAGGGTGGCGATCCTCAACAACAACTACTGCATGAAAAAAATCCTCGCCATCAAGGGCGCGTCGATCAGTTTTCCCAATCACAAACCGCGCATCGAACAGGCCCGTTACAGCTGGGAACGGCTCAAGAAGGACACGGGCTTCGGCACCGCCGACTTCTCGCGCCGCATCCCCGATTACGGCACGCATTACTGGTCGAGCCACGAGCCGTGGGTGATCCCCGAACCGTTCACGATCGAACCGAGCGAGTCGTATTCAAAGGCCGACCTCGACAGATACTGCGATATCCTCGCTTCCATCGCGCGCGAGTGCTACGAGCGGCCCGAGGTCATCCGCGAAGCGCCGCTGAACAGCACCGTGCACCACATCAGCCACGACTATTTCGACGACCCCGCCAAGTGGGCGCTGTCGTGGCGCAATTATAAGCAGAAGTACGCAGGCTACTTCCAGCCGAAAAAGAAGTAGATGAAGATCGGCTTTTTCGTCAATCCCGTGGCGGGAATGGGCGGTCCCGTGGCGCTGAAGGGCACCGACGGGGCGGAAACACTCCGCCGCGCCCGCTCCCTCGGCGCCGTGCCCCGCGCCGCGGAGCGCATGGCTCAGGCGC